>JAAYWE010000069.1 GCA_012516755.1 Treponema sp. | reverse complement strand
TGGTATGGCCTTATGTATCTAATCGCCTTTGGCGTGACCTGGCTTCTCTTCAAGCGAGAATCCAGACGGCTCGGTGCTCCTTGGACCGAAGATGAAGCGGCGAATTTCTTTATCTGGGGAATAGTCGGAATTCTAGTTGGGGGTAGACTAGCTGGCACACTGATATATGAGCCAACGAACTACTATTGGATCAAACCATGGTATATCTTCTGGCCCTTCGATGAATCAGGGGCATTTGTAGGTTTCCAGGGTATGTCTTACCATGGCGGCTTTATAGGGCTAATTGTCGCCAGCGTGATCTGGTGCAAGATCCATAAATGGAATTGGTTCGATTGGGCGGACTTGATAGCGGTTTCTGTACCTCTTGGCTATACCTTTGGCAGGCTTGGTAATTTCATAAATGGTGAGCTCTGGGGAAAAGTCAGCACCGTACCTTGGGCTATGGTTTTTCCGAATGCAGAGCGATTTTCAGCCAAAGAGCAATGGGTTCAGGAAATAGCGCGCAAAGTGGGAATTCGAATTGTCTCCATGAATGACATGGTAAATCTGCCTCGTCATCCTTCTCAACTTTACGAAGCTCTGCTCGAGGGCATTGTGTTATGGCTCATACTATGGTTTTTTGTGCGTCCTCGCCGCAGTTTTCGCGGCCAAGGTGTTGCCGTATATTCGCTTGGCTATGGAATAGCACGCTTCTTTGTAGAGTACTTCCGAGAGCCTGATTCGGGTTTGGGTTATATCTTAGCCCTAGGAGATCCAGATGCGCCCACGGCGCTCTTTGCTTCTCCTTTCAATTTTTCGATGGGCCAGATTCTAAGTTTTATTATGATCGTTGGGGCGCTAATATTCCTCTTTTATGCAAAAAAGCATTTTAAGATAAAGCCGGGAGAGCCCATATTTATAGATGCATCGAGAGTCGGAAAAGTAGATAATTCGGCCAGAGTAAAGAGTCAAGGGAACACTGACGGCACGAGTGGCGGCAACAATGCCAGATCCACAAAATATGATGCCTCTAGCGCCCGCAAGCTGCGCAAGAAGATCAAAAGCGGAGGAGAGCGATGAAAATCTCGCTAATTCAGCTCAATTCCACAATAGGAGACTTCAAAGGCAATACCGACCGAGTGGTAGCCATGGTCGATCGGGTGCTTTCCTTGTTTCCCGCTTTAGAAAAGGCTGATCTTGTAGTCTTCCCTGAACTATGTCTTTGTGGGTACCCTCCCATGGATCTTCTAGATCAGGAAAGTTTTTGCCTGGGTTCTTTAGCCGCTCTTAGAAGGCTACAAAAGCTATTGCCTTCGGATTTGGCGGTTGGCGTGGGCTATGTCGACAGAAATCGCAATAGAACAGGGAAATCGCTAGTCAATGCATATTCGGTCATCCAAGGCGGAAAAGTTGTTTTTACTCAGATCAAAACCCTCCTTCCTACTTATGATGTTTTCGATGAGGCCAGGTACTTCGAGCCTGCCAAGGAACGGAATCTTTTTATCCAACCATGGGGTAAGGTTGGCTTTGCGATCTGTGAGGATTTTTGGTGGGAAGCGCCTGATGCCTCGCAAAAATATGCGATAGATCCGGTAAAGGATCTTATGGACGAAGGGGCCGACATAATTGTCGTTACTTCGGCTTCGCCTTTTGTTGCTGGAAAAATCAGAACAAGGCTCAACCTGGCGGAAAAAGCTGTACGCGCAGGGTCTATTCCAGTGCTCTACTGCAACGCGGTTGGAGCAAACGACTCATTGGTCTTCGATGGGCGTTCTTTTGCCATGGGAGAAGATGCTTCCATTCGCGGAATATGTGGATGGGCTGAGGAAGCACTGAGCTACGACAGTGTTAGCGGCAAGGCCAAACGTGTGCTCTTCGACCCTTTGCTTCAGAAGGCAGAGTTTGCCCAAGAGAATCAACTTCCTGGCTCAGATAGTTTCGAGGAAATCCGGCGAGCGATTGTCGTTGGAATTCAGGATTATCTTAAAAAATCAGGATTTTCTAAGGTAGTCCTGGGCCTTTCCGGAGGCATAGATTCAGCGCTGGTAGCTGTCTTGGCTGCACAAGCCATAGGTCGGCAAAATGTCACCTGCATTGCAATGCCAAGCCGATTCTCCAGCGAGGCATCTCTAGACGATGCTGTCGAGCTATGTAGGCGTAACAAGCTAAGACTCGAGCGAATACCGATAGAGGCCCCATTTACATCATATCTTGATGCGCTTTCAGTACCTTTTGCCGGCAAGCCTTATGACACCACCGAAGAGAATCTGCAAGCTCGCATTCGAGGAACTCTGCTGATGGCTTGGTCGAATAAATTCAATGCTCTTCTGCTCACCGCAGGCAACAAGAGTGAGCTTGCCACAGGCTACTGCACCCTCTACGGCGACATGAACGGCTCCCTTGCTCCTATCGCGGACCTCTATAAGACCCAGGTCTATGGGCTTACTGACTATCTCAATCGAATAGCTGCTGAAAATGGCCAAACAGAGCCCATCCCTGAGTCCATCATTGCCAAAGCTCCGAGCGCCGAACTGCGCTATAATCAGAAGGATCAGGATACTCTTCCAGAATACAAAGTGCTAGATCAAATCTTACAACTATATATTGAAGAAAATCTCTCGATGGAAAAAATCGTAAACTTAGGATTCGATCGAGCTATAGTACGAAAAACGTTGGAAATGACCGGCAAAGCGGAATACAAGCGCAGGCAGGCGGCACCTGCGATCAAGCTTTCAAAGAGAGCTTTTGGGGTGGGTCGAAGGCTGCCGCTGGCTCGCGTTCTGCACGAAATCGAATAAGTATTTCATCTGCGATGTCCGATATAATTCCTGCCACACCTTGGTCAATGAAATCACAGGCTTTTTCCGGCTCATTTACCGTCCATGGAATTATGGGCTTTTCCTGCGAGCCGCTGAACCATGGAAGCAGATGCAGCGGCGATCGGCTGGCCATATTTGCAAACAAGCTCGATTCGGGTTTTAGAAAATCCGATTTCGAAATGAGCGCGCCTTCCCCATGCCTTAGAAACCAATAGAGTTCGTTTGAATTGCTCCAGATTATGCCTACTGGTATAGTTGATTTCGCTTTTCTAAAGTGACACAGAGCAAATGGATTGAAGGAAGAGATGATGCAATTGCTCTCGAGATTGTGCGAACAGATCGCTGCTGCAACCTTCGAAGCAAGCCCAGTATCTGCCTTACTGCGAGATTTCAACTCGATATCGTAATATAGAGAATCACCAAAGCACTCAAAAAGCTCATCGAGAAGGGGTATATGAGTGCCTATGGAGAGCGATCTGAGCTCGGCTAGGCTGGAAACCTCAAGGCATAAATTACGAGCGGGCTCTTCGGGCTGAATTTTTAGCTCTATACGGCCGGTAGTGTCATCGTGGAAAACAACCAGCTTTTCGTCGGCTGTAAGATGGACATCGAGCTCTATGCCAGGCACTCCGGCATGAAAGGCAGCCTCGAAAGAGCTCATTGAGTTTTCCAGGTATTTTCGGTTGAGCCCTCGATGGGCAAAAAGAAGAGGTCGCGGAAATTTAGGCAACACTGGCAAATGGCGTATTTTCATCCTGCTATTACCTATAATTGATAATTGATCAAAGAGATGACATAAGACAAAGTCAGAGAAGACCCATTTTTTTCTTAAGCTCAGCGAGAGCATCATCGAGAGCATGGTCAACAGGGCTCTGCTCATCTGGAGGGTTTATGGGTTTTTCGAGGCTAGCGCGGTTCGTGGTATCAGCAGAACTGGTGGAACCTTTGTTATTCAATTCATCTTGATCCTTTATTGTTTTGGAATCCTTGTCGGCGTTCGATGTTGTCGAATCGCCCCTGCGACTAGAACCTTGCTGCTCTCCAAGATTATCCAGACCGACTATCATCGAGAGCTCCGCAAGGAGTTGGTCAGGATCGACTCTGCGTTGCTTTGCCTTAATAATTGGAAGAGCTTCTTGCAACTGTTCAATGTCGCGACGAATAGCGACAAGCTCTGCCGAAAGCTCCAGAGCCTTCGATTCCAGCTGCGATGCCCTCTGAAGCGCGGCCTGAGAAAGCTCAGGAACAGCTTTACTCTGCGCTTCTGCAGCCCTGGCTTTCCAATCTTGGGCTTCCGATCTAAGCGCGGCAATTTCCTTTTCGTATTTCTTTGCATCGATTGTATAGGCGAGGATCATCTGCGAAGCACCTTCATAATCGAGCTTGGATAGTTCCTGCGGAGTCATTGGGTTTTACCTCGCCTCTATTGTACCTGAATCATCGCTTTACAGTAAGCATTCCTTACTGCTTCAAACCATATGCACAAGGTTCGTAGCAGTATAGACATCACTCAGCGCGAGCTCTAGCGCCGCGGCGCCTTCTTCTATATCTTTGTCTGTCACCACCAGGGGCGGCAAGAGCCGCACGGTATCATCACCGGCGGTTAGAAGAAGAAGCCCGTGAGACTGTGCCGCGCTTACAACTTCATGTGGATCGACTTTTACGCCCACCCCAATCATAAGGCCCATACCGCGCACGTCTTTGACAATTGGATGATGGAAACTCTCTATGAGTGCTCTTAGGCGGCGGCCCTTGCGGTCGACTTCGTCCAGAAAACCCGGTCTTTTAAGCTCCGATAGCACAACAAGAGCTGCGGAAGCCGCAAGAGGGCCGCCGCCGAAGGTTGTTCCATGATCACCAGGCTGCAGCACTTCGGCCGCATCTCCTCGGGCAAGGAAAGCGCCAATAGGTACGCCGCCAGCAAGCCCTTTAGCAATCGCGCTGACATCTGGTTTTAGTCCCAGCCGCTCGCAGGCCAGGATCGCCCCCGTTCTGCCCATCCCCGTCTGCACCTCATCTGCGCAGAACAGAATATCCCGCTCGCGGCACATCTTCTCAGCTGCCTTTAGATACTCCTGCGAAATTATTCGCACTCCGCCTTCGCCTTGAATCGGTTCGAACACAAAGGCACACACATTTGGCCCAAGCATTTTGTCGAGCGCCTCTATATCATCTGGTTCAGCGTACTCAAAACCCGGTGTAAAAGGTCCAAAATATTTGTGGAATTTGTCCTGTCCGGTAGCCGTGATTGCAGTTATCGTCCGGCCGTGGAAGGATTGTTTGAGAGTTACAATGACATTCTTATCCGGATTCTTGGACGAGCCATATTTGCGCACGAGCTTGAACATGCCCTCATTTGCTTCCGCTCCTGAATTGCAGAAGAAGACCTTGTCATAGCCGGTCGCATCCGTGAGCTCCTGAGCGAGCTTTATTGATGGCTCGGTAATAAAATAATTCGACACATGGATTAGCTTTGATGCCTGTTCCGCTATTGCCGCTACGAGTTTCGGATAACCATGCCCTAGCGAGCTTACTCCGATTCCCGCCATGAAATCGATATATTCGTTGCCATCGGTTGCATAAAGCCGTGCTCCGGCGCCGTGATCCAGCACAAGGCCGGTTCGCGTATAGGTGTTAATGAATCTGTCTTCCATGGTTACATCCTTATTGGACAATTTGTTCTTCGATGTTTCTTTCATCTTATCATTGTCCCCATACCCGTATCAGTGAATAATTCCACCAAAAGAGAATGTGGAGAGCGCCCATCTACGATATGGGCAGCGGTTACGCCCTGGGCAAGAGCCTGGAGGCAACCCTCGACTTTAGGAATCATTCCAGCCTTGATTACGCCTTTTTTCATTAGGGTCTTGGCCATCTCCACATCCATTTCGCGAATGAGTGTGCCGACGTCCACTCTGTCCTCCATAACGCCTGGAACATCTGTCAGCAGTATTAGTTTTTCAGCTTTGAGAGCTATAGCCACGGCTCCAGCTGCCGAATCGGCATTCACATTGTAAAATCCACTCCCTTCATCCGCTCTGAGAGCAATGCTCGCAATAACCGGTATGATGCCATTGTCCAGCAGCACTCTAATAGCATCGGTTTTGACTTCTTGGATGTCTCCAACGAGACCGAGATCCTGCCCGTTTTTTCGCATGCGCTTTGCCATGAATAGCCCACCATCCGAGCCGCAGATTCCCATCGCCTTGCCACCCATACGGGCAAACAGCTCGACAAGGTCTTTGTTCACCTTGCCTGCAAGGACCATCTGCACTATCTCCATGGTCTCGTCATCGGTATAACGCAAGCCATTTACAAAGATTGCTTCCTTATTGAGTTTTTTTAGCATTTTATCTATCTCCGGCCCGCCTCCATGTACTAGGACCGGTTTCATTCCCACCTGCTGCATAAGGATAAGATCCTGAATCACGGTCTGACGCACCCCTTCGTTTATCATGGCTGCACCGCCGTATTTGATCACGATTATCTTTCCACAGAATTTTCGCAGGTAAGGCAGAGCCTCTATCAAGACATCCGCATTGAAATGTTTATCCATAAAGCACCTCGTAAATAATCATATCTATATCTAAGGTTTGCGCAAACGGACTAGCCTCATTGGCCTCATTAGCCTCATTGCATGCTATGTGCGATAGTCGCCATTGATCCGCACGTATTCATAAGAAAGATCGCAACCCCAGGCGGTTGCCTCAGCCTCTCCCAGATGCAGGTCTACGATGATTTCTACTTCCTGGTTGTTGAGTATCTTTTTAGCTTTTTCTTCACTGAAAGGTAAGGGCGCGCCTGCCTTGCAGACTTCGATATATCCTCTCGGGCTCTCGAAAGAGATGTCCACTTTGTCTGGATCGAAATCGCTGCGCGTATATCCCATGGCACAGAGGATTCTGCCCCAGTTCGCATCCGCGCCGAACATTGCAGTCTTTACCAGGCTCGATGTAATTATGCCTTTTGCGAAAGATTCGGCCTGTTCTTCGGATGCTGCTCCTCCCACGGTGCACTCTATCAGCCTGGTTGCGCCTTCTCCATCGCGAGCTACCATTTTAGCTAGTTCCACACAGACGAATTGGAGAGCATCGCGAAAATCGCTGTAGTTGTCATCTTCCTTGTCGATAAACGCATTGTTAGCTTTGCCGTTGGCAAGAACTACCACCATATCGTTCGTGGAAGTATCACCATCCACGCTGACGCGATTGAAGCTGACGTGGACAACTTCTTTAAGTGCTTTTCTTAGAAGAGGTTCCGCAATCGCGCAATCTGTCGTTATAAAGCATAGCATTGTTGCCATGTTTGGGTGTATCATGCCCGAACCTTTAGCCATAGCTCCTATAGTAACCGGCACACCATCGAGTTCTTCGATTACCGCGATTTCCTTTTTCATCGTATCGGTCGTCATAATAGCCTCTCTGGCATCTATCGAGCCGCCCCTAGAAAGGCCTTTTACTAGATCGGGCATGCCAGTTTCTATGACCGAGACATCTAGCTGTTGGCCAATTACACCGGTAGAGGCTACGACTACGTCTTCGGTCTTGACTGGAAGATACTGGGATACAAGCTCCGCCATGCGCCGTGCCGCTTTGAGACCTTCTTCTCCGGTGCATGTGTTCGCATTGCCCGAGTTGACAATTATCGCCTGAGCGCGGCCATCTGCAAGGTGTTCCTGAGTTACTATAAGGGTCTGACCCTTTACTCTATTCGTCGTATACACAGCCGCAGCCACGCATGGGACTTCTGACCATATCAGGGCTAAATCCTTCTTTTCCTTGTTCTTTCGAATTCCGACATGAACACCGGAAGCCAGAAATCCTTTTGCGGCAGTCACGCCACCCCGACTTTGTTTCATCGCATCCTCCTTACCTAGAATGCAGGTGGAATGAACCTGAGCCCATCTGTTTCCTCAAAGCCCAGGAGAATATTCATATTCTGAACGGCCTGACCAGCCGCACCCTTTACCATATTATCGATAGTAGAGATTATTACGGCTCGCTCCTTATCCGCAGATAAGTGAACCGAAATATCGCAATAATTCGAGAATTTGACAAAGCGATTAGAGGCAGTTGCCCCAAGGGGCAGAACGCGCACAAAGGGTTCGTCTGCATAGTGCTCTGTATAGATCGAATGAAGCTCTCCATCCGAGACCGCACGCAGAAGTCGAAAGCATATCATGCTCACAATACCTCGATTCATAGGAGCAAGGATCGGTGTAAATACGCTCTGCACTTGCTCTCCAGCTATCTCCGACAACAAAAGATCGATTTCCGGTTGATGCCTATGAGAGCCGATCTTATAGGGCGAAGCCGCATCTGCTGCTTCGGGATAATGCGTTGTTTGGCTCGGTTCGCGACCTGCTCCAGTCACTCCCGACATCGAAGTGATCACTATGCTGGAAATGTCGACAAGACCTTGCTGAATAGCGGGAATAAGGCCTAGCTCCGCAGAGGTAGGGTAGCATCCTGGGTTTGCGATTAAAACCGCCGATTTGATTATCTCACGCTTTAGCTCAGGCAAACCATATACTGCATATTCATGCAGTTTTGGATATTTATACGGTACACCATACCATTTTTTGAATATATCTTCATAGACTCCAAATCTAAAATCAGCAGATATGTCTATAAAAGGCTTCGATGCTTCGAAGCATTGTTGACCCGCTTCCTCTGCATGCCCATGCGGCAAACAGGAAAATATGACATCGGCTTTGCATATAACATCTTCGGCCTTTTCTAGCATTGGAAGCGCTACATCGCTCTGAAGGTTTATCATAGATGGATAGACCTCTTCGAATCTTTTGCCTTCAAAGCTCACAGATGAAGCGCTCAATGCGGTTACTTCTGGGTGCTGCAAGAGGATTCGGGTTAACTCGAGCCCAGCATAGCCAGTGGCTCCCAATATACCCACATGAATCATGGGCATCTCCTTTCAATAACAAGTGTAATGAGAAATGGGATTAATTGCACGTAAAAGTGCAAGGTTGTCAGCGACGATAGCAGAATAGATAAATACGACGGGAATGGAACGCAAGAAATGTTCTTCGCAGAGTTCTCAAAGATGGTGAGGAAATAGGTATGAGAAGTGAGCATTCCATGTGCCCCTCCCAATAAGAAAAGTATTTCAATAAAAATACAAATTATAAATTTTGTCAAGGATACAGATGGATAGCAGTTTCATTAATTTTGCATAAAACTGTGGTTTGGCCGATACACAATTACCATGTTTTGATTTTCATAGGCATTGTCATATCTTTGTTTGAGGTCTTGTATTTATTTTCAATATTGCCAGATCCGAAAAATCAGCCTTATAATGAAACGTAAAGTACAATTTGGCTTTTCGCAATGAGGAGGTCGCCGATGCTCTCTAGTGGAGTATTCGTTGCAATCATAACGGCCCTGGCAGCGCTAGGGTATTCCTTGATTACGAGCTCGAAGATCAAAAAGATCCCCCTTTCCAATCCTGCCGTAATGCGAATTTCTGGCTATATCGAAGAAGGAGCTCATGCTTTCCTGGCTAGGGAATACAAGGCAGTGGGCTTTATCATTCCGGTGGTTGCTGTTCTCCTTCTTTGTCTCAATAGTGGCGCCCTGAAATTGCAGGCCGTTTCCTTTCTTATTGGTTCAGTTCTGTCCGCGTTGTCCGGCTGGTTCGGTATGAGTATTGCGGTCAAGGCCAATGCCAGGACTGCGGAGGCTGCCCAGAAAGGTATTTTACCTGCACTCAGAATTGCGTTTTCAAGCGGGTCTGTTATGGGCATGACAGTAGTGGGGCTTGTGCTCTTGGGAATAGGTGCTATCCTGGGCCTTCTTCTTTTCATGCCAGATGCTGAGCAAATACTTGCTCAAACGATATTCCCAATAGTATCGGGGTTTTCGCTTGGAGCCTCGATGATGGCGCTTTTTGCACGTGTTGGCGGCGGCATTTACACTAAAGCAGCGGATGTTGGTGCCGACCTGGTAGGAAAGGTCGAAGTCGGTATACCCGAAGATGATCACAGAAATCCTGCTGTCATTGCAGATAATGTCGGTGATAATGTGGGCGATGTTGCTGGTATGGGAGCAGATCTTTTCGAATCCTATGCCGGATCTATAGTTGGCTGCATGGTGCTTGGAATTGCAATTTCCGCCAGCCCGGAACTTCAACAGAGATTAGCTATATTGCCACTCATCGCCGCGGGAACAGGGGTGGTGGCTTCACTTATCGGAACGCTTTTCGTTCACCTAAGCCGAGCCAAACACCCCCAGAATGCGCTTAATGCGGGCTCTATAGGAGCATCTATAATAGCCATAGTCCTTTTAATACCAGTCGTTCGCTTCATTATCGGAGATGGCCGTTTTTCGATTGGATCTAGAGAAGCGGGGTGGCTAGGAGTCTATCTTGCATGCATAACAGGCTTGGTGGCGGGTACGGTAATTGGTCTAATAACCGAATACTACACGGGCTCGAATTCTCCGCCGGTTAGAAAGATAGTAAAATCCTGTACAACCGGAGCCGCAACCACAATCATCTCTGGCCTGGGTGTCGGTATGATTTCAACGGTATTCCCTATCCTGGTAATTGGACTGGCTATCGGGCTCTCGAACCGGCTTGCAGGGCTCTATGGCATAGGGATCGCTGGCCTCGGAATGCTGCTCACTCTCGGAATACAACTCTCTGTCGATGCTTACGGTCCTGTTGCGGATAATGCGGGAGGTCTTGCGGAGATGGCAGAAATGGAGCCGGAAGTACGAAGAATAACCGATTCGCTAGACGCCGTTGGTAATACAACGGCAGCCATTGGCAAGGGCTTTGCCATAGGATCCGCGCTTCTCACTTCTCTCATCCTAATTGTTGCCTTCTTGAGTGCCGCAGAATTGCCCGTAGAAATGATGAACCTTGCCAACCCCAGTGTGCTCATTGGTCTTTTCATTGGCGGAATGATTCCCTTCTTTTTCAGCTCGCTAGCCATGGATGCCATCTATCGAGCCGCATTCTCGATGATCGAAGAGGTGAGAAGGCAGTTCCGCGCAAAACCGGGTATTCTCGAAGGAACAGATGAACCTGATTACCGAACCTGTGTCGACATCTCTACACAGACAGCACTAAAGAGCATGATATTGCCAGGTATTTCGGCCATAGTCGCGCCCGTCTTGGCAGGCTTCATCGGTGGGCCTGCCGTGCTCACCGGATTATTGGTCGGCGCTACGGTCTCCGGAGGTCTTCTTGCCATATTTATGTCGAATTCTGGGGGAGCCTGGGACAATGCCAAGAAATTCATAGAATCGCGTAGCGAGGAAGGCAAGGGCTCTAGCTCTCACCGCGCAGCCGTAGTGGGAGATACAGTAGGCGATCCCTTCAAGGATACGGCCGGTCCCTCTCTAAATATTCTGATAAAATTGATGGCAGTGATTTCGCTTGTGCTTACTCCTGTTCTAAAAGCAGTGTGGGGTTGATGAGTCTGCGATCGATGTTTTGACCTATTGCAGAAATTTCTTTAAATATGTAAGAATTGCGATAATATATTTAGGCTGTTTGGAACCTTAGGAGGTTCACCCTATGGATTATGAAAAACATCTATATATGATTGTCCATCCGAATCACTCGCTCATAGCTTCGCAGCTCGAGCCAGACCGTTTTATAAAACACTATGTTCAGGGTTCCACGCGATACTTCGAAGGCAGGCTTATCTTTGTAGAAGTCGATCCTGAATTTAGAAACCCCTATTTCGACATAGATACCGCTTATTCGGAACTAAAACCTCATGAAGACGGTAGGCCAAAAGCCACAAAATTCATAAAGAGCTATCGGGTTTTAGAGCATATGGATTACGACGCATTTGGAAAGCTTTATATCAGCAATTCGCTGGGAGATTATGTGGAACTAGAATCCAAATCTCACGAACCTTCGACAGATGCAGAAGAATTCCGTATCATGCTAGAAGTCAATCCAGTGCGCTTCATTGTGCTAACAAAACTCAACTATCATGACTTTGCCCAATTCATAACCGACCCGCGCAACACTAAAGGTGCACCAAAGACTGCTTTCACACTCCTCGAGTTCGATAGTCAACAATTCATGAAAGAATATGAGGAAAATCCTCTTATCCGCTGCTATGTACCTGGCATACACCCCGCAAGGCTCGCCGCAGCCATAGAGGAAGTCCGAAACACGCCAGGCAAGGTTGTCAAGGGCATTTCCCTGGATTGCCCGATCGACCATATCTCATATAAATATCTCAAGGAAGGATTCGTCTTCGCTGAGCAGAATAGACCATGCAAATTCTATCCCTATCTCGACCTTGGCACTATTGAACGAAAATTCTATAGATTCTGGAAGAGTATGTGATTTAGAGTACCTATTTCGAAGCGGCGAGAGCTTTCTTTTTCTCGATTCGCTCTCCAAATCTTGCAATATCTATAATGGAACGAATATGTTCCGCCTCGCCGACTTTTTCTATTTCATCCCAGGCCTCGACCTCGAAGGTTAGCATGCGCCCTTCGATTTTCGCAAGCTTAGATCGAATGCGTACTCTCATTCCCTTTGGAGTCGGAGCAAGGTGTTTGACGGCAATAAAGGCGCCCACCGTGGCTTTGCCTGGTTCAAGTAGATGATCCACCGCAAGTCGAGAAGTCTCTTCCATGTGCAACACCATCATCGGTGTCGCATAGACAGGGACGCCTCCTGATCCCAGATGCGAAGCAATATATTTTTCTTCCACGATTATTTCCTTTTCGGCAATAATCCCTTCCTTCAATTCCATTTCTGCTCTCCTCGCCATTAGCTCTCTATTTGTTCTTTTCATCCATATATTCATTGCATACTACGCTATCGCGCATTGGATCTTCTTCATAAAATACTCGATCTATAAAAGAATCGACAGCCGCCAACCATCGAGCCTTATCGGTCAAAATTCCAACCGCGTGCCCTGCGCCAGGAATTAGAACTAGGTCCGTCAATCCAATGCGATTCGACATCCGAGCGCTTGCCATTTGCACACTCATTATGGTTGGTACATAGCTATCCTCCATTCCGTGAGCAAAGATAATTGGCATATCGGTGAGCATTACTGCCTTTGAAGGGCTTGCCTCTTTTAGATCGAAGCCTCGCAGAAGACGGACAAAAAATCTGGTCATATGGGCACTAGGCCATGCAATGAAGTTGGGAATGTGGATTTCCCTATACTGTTCGAGGAGCTCCTCCCAGGCCGAAGAAAATGAACAGTCTGCTACAATAAAATCGATTTTTCTGGAGGATGCTTCTTTTGCAAGAGGTGCATATTGAAGGGCTGAAGCCGCCCCAAGCGATTCACCAAAAAGACCATAGAGCCGAGCATCGGAAAATAGCGAATGTAACGCTTCAACTCCAGCTTTAATATCATATTTTTCATAAAAACCATAGGATGGGTAGAAACGCCTTGGCGCAATACTTGCTCCATGGCCGGCAAGATCGAAAGCCGCAACATTCCAGCCGCGCTCTATAAATGGTCGCATGTATTTTACCATTCCATAGCGCGACCAAGTTATGCCATGGACAAAGAGCGCTGCCGGTGCATTCTTTTTGCCCTGAAGATACTGGCCTTTCAGGGCATATCCATAGGGCGAGGCAAAGGACCATTCCTGCCAATCGAGATTTAGAAGATTCTCGTCGAACTCGCCGCGCTCAAGAGAGGCTTGCCTTGTAAATTCAAGACTCTTGCATTTTGGCCTAAACATAAGTGCATAAGACACCGCTGTAAGTGTGCATACCAGACCGGCATAAACCAAGATTATCAGCCACATACAAGCATTCTAGCGCATTTTGGATTGGCTGGGCAGGGCTGCAAATTACCACGCGCGTCTAAATCCAAGCCTATATCTGCGTCAAGACCTGCTGCCATACTATTATGAACCACAATTTCTTTGCTCATTGCCCTTTTTTTTCTGTTTCGCTACACTGTTTCAATACTTCAT
>JAAYWE010000068.1 GCA_012516755.1 Treponema sp. | reverse complement strand
TCGGCTTGAGCCCATGTAAAGCTGACAGTTCGAATCCCAAAGACAATGCACAGCATTGCAAAAATAAATGTAGTCTTACATCGCAGAGGAAGGGCATTGTTGTTTCTTGAGAGGTTCGAATTAGGTTTTCTTTTTTGGGCTTCTATAGAATAGGCTTTTTTAGAAAAGTTCTTTTTAGAAAAGACCTTCTTAGAAAAGGCCGCTACCCCTATAGAAAGAGCTTCATTAAAAAGCTGATTCATCTTTCTCCCAATCACTTTGAAGCCACCTTCGAGAATCCGGTAAGGATATATTTTTGAAGGAGAATGAATAGGATAATAATTGGGACAATCGTTATAACAGCTCCTGCCATAATTTGGTTTTGATTCATGGTTTCCAGGCCTGCATAAGAGCGCTTGAGTTCATAGACGCCCAGGGCGATG
This sequence comes from Treponema sp., assembly GCA_012516755.1. GTDB lineage: Bacteria > Spirochaetota > Spirochaetia > Treponematales > Rectinemataceae > Rectinema. The sequence continues at coordinate 10,566 of JAAYWE010000068.1, read as the reverse complement.
GTCCTTCGCAATGGGGTGGTGGTGGCGATTTTAGGCCAAAAATATGCATTCCAGCTATCGATAAAAGTTATTATGGTAACAGTAAGCATGGTGGGTTTACATAATGGAATGAGAATGCGAAAGATAATATCGATTCGTCCCAATCCTTCGAGCTGTGCAGCCTCTATGAACGCATCATCTACAGATTTGAAAGTCTGTCGAAGCATGAAAATCGTATAAGCAGATACGGCGTTGGGAACTATCAAACCCGCAAAAGTATTTATCCACTTGAGCTTTGCTATCATTACATATATAGGCACAAAGGTTACTTGAATTGGTACCATTAGTGCTCCCAAGACTACGATGAATAGAATATCGCGCCCGGGGAATTTTCCTTTGGAAAAACCATAGGCCGCAAAGGATCCTATGATGATCTGTAGCGTCATTACTCCTATGGTCATGATGATTGTGTTAAGAATGTATTGCCCGAGAGGAGCCATTTTGAACACATCGACATAATTATTCCACTGAAATTTCAGCGGCCAAAGAGTAGGAACCGGTCTCAGTAGCTCTTCACTTGTCTTGAGCGATGTAATGATCATCCAGTAGAAGGGAAAGACAATGATAAGCGTAAATACGATCGCAAACAGATACTGAAAAAATGTCAGCATGTGCCGAGTCCTGATCGCTTTGATATTGGAAATCTCTTTCTGTTTTAACATAAGTAAGTCACCTTGTTATGATTCATAATAGATATTTCTTTCGGTGAATTTCATTGTGGCAGCGGTAAATCCCATTAGAATTACAAAAAAGACAAGGGTAACTGCTGCAGCGCGATCCACTCTAAAGTCGACAAAAGCCAATTCATAGATCCAGTATACAATTACTTCTGTTGCTCCATATGGTCCTCCACTTGTCATGACATCGATTGATTGGAAGACTTTCATCGAAGCTATAAAAGTTGTGACAAAGAGGAATAAAGTTGTAGGAGAAAGAAGCGGGAGAGTTATAAATCTAAATCGCTGAAAACTATTTGCACCGTCGAGCTTTGCCGCCTCATAATATTCAGGTGATATGCCCTTCATTGCAGAGAGATAGATCATCATGCCATATCCAATAACTCTCCAGCATGTCAATATGAGTACTGCCGTCAAGGCATTTTCTTCAGTGTTGAACATTATTGGCTTAAGACCGATAACTCCGAGGACATAGTTTAGAATTCCATATTGGTCATTCAAGATCCACATGAATACAATGGCCGAAGCCGATATTGCGATATATCGCGGCATAAAAACGATAGAGCGCAATGCAGAAAAGACTTTGCTTTCTCTATTGAATAGGGCTGCAAGCAACAGACCTCCAGCTATTGTTATAACAATCTCCCAGAAAGTGTAGCGGAAAGTTATAGTCAGGGAATTTATAAGGCTCGCGAATCCCGAGCCCTGGAAAAGCCATTTGAAATTCTTGAGCCCAACATATTTATAGGTATCGCTTATAAGGTTCCAGTTTGTAAAGCTGATCTGAAAGAGTTTTAGGATTGGGTAATAGACAAATAATGCAAAAAATATGACCGCAGGTAGGACGCATAGAAAATCCTTCAATTTTTCGCGCCGCCGGTAGTTAATTTTCTTTTCTGTAGTCATTAGTTTCATCTCTCCAGCTTAACTCGGAATAAGGATGTGGCTGACAAAAAGTATCTTTTGTCAGCCACATTTAAAATTGAATTAATTTTTATTTATCAGTCTTCAAGAGCTTCGTTTATAAGCTGTGCCATCTTTTTCATAGAAGAATCGACATCTCCGCCTTCAATAATGACCTTAGCCAGTTCCTCCATCCAAATCTTGGACAGCGCTGCATAGGCTGGGTGCTGAATACGTGGATTTATATTGTTTAGATTGTCGAAAACTGCCTTGAACGCTGGCTTTTCTTCCAGAAATGCTTTGGCCTCGCTTGTTTGCAAGACAGAGTTGCGGGTAGGCATATATCCAGTTTCTTTTGCCCAAAGCATGTTGACTTCCTTGCTTGTTAGGTAGGAGAGAAGTTTCCATGCTGCATTCTTTACATCCTGTTTGTTCTTTGCTGGAATAAGGATAACGCATCCTCCAATTTCCGATTTCCTTGTGACATTACCCGGCAGATAGTGCATTCCAACTTTGAATTTGGCATTAGTGGCGTACATCTCGTACAATGAAGTAGTGTGTACGACCGAAAAAGCTTTTCCATCGAGGAAGTTTTGTCTCATTATAGAAGAAGCATCTTTTCCATAAGCCCAGTAAGCGGTTTTTTCGTCACACCACTGTTTAAGCTTCTTGGTGATTGCAACAGCGGTTGGCTCTCCTAGATCCGTAGTATTATTGTCTTTTATTATCTTTACCCCAGCGTTTAGATAGAAAGGCTCGAAATACCACTGATCCCAGCCCGGGATAACTGTTGCGTATCGTTGAGTAACTCCGCCCGAGATCTTAGAGGCTTTCTTCATGAATTCATCCATATCGGACCATTTTTCTGGCAGTTTGATTTTCTCCGCTTCCGCCATATCTTTGTTGTAGAACATGATTTGGGTGGAAATAAGGAAAGGCAAAGAAACCTGCTTGCCATCATAACTCGAGGCTCTCCGCAAACCTTCACCAAAATCATTGATATCGAAGCCAGTAGCCTTGATGTATGGATCGAGGACCTCGCAAAGCCCTGCTGCACCATATTGTGCTACATAGGGTGTATTTGCCACCGTTAGCGCTGGCAAAGTAGTACCTGCCGCCTGAGCGGCTATCAGCTTTTCGTTGAGATCTGCATAGCTGCCTTGATAGATTGCCTCGACCTTGATAAGCGGATTCTGTTTTTCGAAGTCAGCGATTACCTTGTCGATAAGCGGCTTATATTGAGCCTCAAGTGCGTGCCAAAACTGTATCTTGATTGGAGCTTTGACAGCATATTTGTCAGCATCTTGAGCTCCTATCCCGACTATAACCATCAGCATCATTATTGAAAGAATAAAAGTCGAGATACCCTTTTTCATCAGTTTCCTCCTCTTGGAAATTGTCTATTAGATGTCTTTATTTGGATGAATCGTAACATCAGTATGATTAAAACATCAGAGACCTGCGCTGTCAACAGTTTTATTACTGCTACGAACCTTGTGGTTTGCTTCGATCTATTGAACTGCCCCAGGTTTGCTATCTCGATAGAGAGCTTAGAAAGCACCTTGCGGATCATCGCAGAGAAACGGTGTGCTTTGCAAGGAATGCGTCCAATATGCTGCATAGACTTGTGGTGTATATATATAAGAAGAAAGCAGATTATGTGCCTGGCTATGCTTGTGCATGAGAAGGCTTCCTTATGCCATTCTCAATCCTCATAAACAAGGTTCGTAGCAGTATGGGATTTATCCTTTATCTGAGCACTTTGAAAAACCGCCAAAGGGTCCAGAGAGTTTTATATAAATAAATTTACTCCTGATTTGCTTGCTGCTTCCATATATGTTGCGACACCACCTACTTCAATTCCATCGATGAATTCTTCTTTTGTAATGCCCATGATATCCATTGACATCTGGCAAGCAACCATCCGGACTCCTGAAGCTATTGATGACTGAATCATCTGTTCCAGTTGATCCACATTCTTGGCTTTCATACGGCTCTTCATCATTTGGACTCCCATGCCTGCAAAGTTCATCTTGGAAAGAGAAAGCTTCCCTGCGTGTTTTGGAAGCATGATACCGAACATGCGACCCATAAAGTCCTTATGAACCGAAGGTTTTTCTGGTCTCTTGATTACCGAAAGCCCCCAGAATGTGAAGAACATGGTAACCTGTTTTCCCACCGCAACGGCTCCGTTGGCTAGGACGAAGGCCGCCAGTATCTTATCAAAATCGTTTGAAAAGACGATAAAGGTTGCTCCCTGGCTCGTTTGTAGCATCTTAAAGCCTTCAGAATCTTGCTGAGAATGCTGCCCCTCAGCCTTTCTAACAACAGAGGAAATAGTAGCACCTTTCTCGATGACCGCTTGAATTGTGCCTCCTTTTTCTTCAAGGCTTATCAAAAGGTTCCCTGTGAGGTTTGCCCAGGATTGTACATCACGGGAAAAGCCAGGGTCACTCGCAGTTATAATAATCCGAGTTCCAGGTTCTACCGCATCGATTTCGTTTTTTAACCGCATGATTGGGCCTGGGCATTGCAGACCACAGGCATCAACATTGATAATTTTTTGTTCAGGCATACCAGTTCCTTCTCTGTAGGCAGTCATTGCATATTGCAGTCCTTGCTGTGTTGTTCCATAGAGTGAAGCTTGTGCGGCGAGGGCACCAGAGCTATCCTGTTTTTCCATGACGACCTGCCAGGTTTTATACCCTCCTGAAAGGTTATAGACACTAGACCAGCCATTCTGTCGCAAAATTCGTTCCGAAAGGTATCCGCGTAGTCCAACACTACAGTAGATGAGGATTATCTTGTCTTTTGGTAGTTGAGAGAGGTGTTTTCGCAGTTCCGTGTTGGGGATACAAATGGCTCCTGGAATGTGGCCCAATTCAAATTCTTCAAGGGTTCGCACATCAAGTACAAAGGCACCTTCACTGCGCAGTTTTTCGAATTCTCTCTAATCAATGAGGTGACTTCGCCCAGCAAGGACGTTGTCTGCGACAAAACCAGCCATATTCACCGGATCTTTTGCTGAAGAATAAGGCGGTGCATACGCTTGATCAAACTCGGTAAGGTCTGCAACGGTTCCTTTTTTGCCGATCAGGGCAGAGAGCACATCAATACGTTTATCAATACCATCGTATCCGACTGCCTGGGCTCCATATAATCGGCCACTTTCTGGATCAAAGACTACTTTGAGTGAAAGAGGTACGACTCCTGGATAGTATCCCGCATGGTTATTTGGATGCACAATGATTCCAGTATGCGGTTTCCCTATTCGATCAAGTACCTTCTCATTCGCTCCGGTGGCTGCAACGGTAAGGTCAAAGATCTTTGCTATGCTTGTAGCAAGAGTCCCCTTCCAGGGTGGAGTCTTTTCATCGCCATATACAACAGCATCCGCCACCAGTCGTCCCTGTTTGTTCGCAGGACCTGCTAGTGGTACGACCCCTACTTCTCCTGTAATAGGATTCTTGAATGCTACGGCATCGCCTATGGCACGGATATACGGAAGATTGGTATGGAAGTGTTCATCGACGAGAATCGCTCCTGCTCCAGGCTCTCCAGCTGGAATTGTTGCAATACCAGCATCTTGGGCGAGCTTCGTATCTGGTCGGATACCTACCGAGAGCAGGACCATGTCGGTAAGCATAGTATCCCCCGAAGCCAATCGCACCAGAATACGATTATCTTGCTTTTCAAAAGCCTTCACCCCATCGCGCAAACGAAGTTCCAGGCCTTTTTCTCGCAAATGTCGATGCACTATAGCAGCCATCTCAAAGTCAAGTGGCGCCATTACCTGCTCAAGGGCTTCCACTATGGCAACTTTTACTCCACGATGTGCCAGATTCTCTGCCATCTCAAGACCAATAAAACCACCACCAACCACGACTGCTCGTTCTGGGTTTAGTGTATCAAGCCATGCTTTGATGGCATCTGCATCGGGAACTGTTCGCAGAGTGAAGATACCTTCCAGGTCCATGCCAGGAATAGGAGGACGAATCGGTTCCGCTCCTGGAGAAAGAATTAATTCATCGTATGGTTCCTGATACGTTTTACCATTCGTTGTATCAATAAGTGTTACTGTTTTGCTTTTTGGGTCAATAGCGGTAGCCTCAGTGTTTATACGAACATCGATGTTTAGTGTCTCCTGAAACGACTGAGGGGTCATCACAAAGAGTTTTGACCGTTCTGCGATGACTGTTCCCGTGTAGTAGGGCAGGCCGCAGTTTGCATAGGAGATGTATGCTCCCCGTTCTACAAGAACGATATGAGCATGTTCGTCATTTCGTCGAAGTCGTGCAGCAGTACTGGCTCCGCCAGCCACTCCTCCGATAACAATATAATTTGCCATATATTACTCCTTGTTATGGGCACCTCGGGAAACCCCAGCTTTTAGAGGCACCCTTGCTATTTTCCCAAAGTCTTGGGCAAGTTAAAACTTCTAAAAATCGTAGTTTTTCCAAATTTGCACTAATGAAAAGGCAACAGATCTTTTGAGCTAGCAAGAGAAAGCAACCATTGCGGCATCTCAATCCCCTTTTCCTGCATCATCAGCAATTTTTGTTTTCCCTGGTTCGTCAGGACATTTTCCCACTGTCGTCTGTCATGATTGTCACGAAAACGCTCTATCAATCCCTTGCGTTCCAGAGAAGCAATAATGCGACATATTCTAGAAGTGGATAGGCCTACTCGTTCTGCAAGACTTGCTGCGGTCGAGTGTCCATCTCCCAAGGCACAGAACACAAGAGCTTCACTTACAGAAAGATGATAATGCTCTTGTATCTGATCTTCCAATTGAGCAATGGAACGTAGTATATCTTTTAAGACACAAAGTTGTTGTTGCATAACTTGCTTCTAGCAATGATTGCCACGTGCAATTGTATACAAATATATCGATATGTCAAGAACAAAACAATCGAATTTCCCATATTTTCGATGATTGGCCTATCCAGCGTCATTATGTTTTCCGAGTACCAACAGATTTGGGTTATGGCAAATAGACCATGAATCATGACATAAGGCCACGATAGCCGGATTATTTTCATCGTCGTACGCTATGCTCTGTTCCTTAAAGGAATTGAGGTGATATGAAGAACCGAAAAATAAAAGTGGATTTATTGCATCAGGTTTTCGTAAGACTAGATAAAGGCGAGCGGATAATCTAGATACTCGTTGCCGCCATGTTCAAGAAAGCAAAATCGGCTGATTAGAGTTCATTCCTCTATATGGAGGTGGAGGGAATTGAACCCTCGACCTTATGAATGCCATTCATACGCTCTAGCCAACTGAGCTACACCCCCAAAAAAGCCTTCGCATACTAGCTCAAATCAAGTATGGGTGTCAAGGCATAAATACTGCTACGAACCTTGTGTATAAGGATTGGCAATATTGCCATTCGGGTCTTAGCCATGCATACTCTATTCATGGGAAGTTCCATGCGCGCCATTGCGGCATGTCCAATCGGACTAGAGAAAGTACTAGCAAATGATCTTGCGCACCTGGGTTTTCATGATGTGGGCAGAAGCGCAGGCAGGGTTTTATTCAATGTAAGTGAACAATCGCTCGCTGAAGATCTTGCAAAGGCAAATATTGGCTTGCGCACGGCGGATCGTGTTTTGCTGGTTGTAGGAGAATTCAAAGCCTTTGATTTCGATGGATTCTATCAGGGAGTCTCTTCGATTTCCTGGGAACGCTTTTGTACGAAAGAAACAAAGGTAATCATCGAACGAGCGCGAATTAGGAATTGTGTGCTTCATTCGCAGGTGACCATACAGTCGATGGCTCAGAAGTCCATTTATGCGTCGTTAATGAAGCAATTTCATATACGCACAATGCCCGAAACTGGCGACATACTAGAAGTTCGTATCTATGGCGACAATAATTGGTGGCAGATTGTGGTTGACACTTCGGGAGAGGCTCTTTCCAGGCGTGGCTATCGCCGTCTTACTCATATGGCTCCCCTCAAAGAGACCATTGCTGCTTCAATGCTCTTTCTAGCCGGATGGAGTAGGGCTCGTCCTTTGATTGATCCTTTCTGTGGCTCAGGTACTATTGCCATCGAGGCAGCCTTGTATGCATGCAATGTGGCGCCCGGTATGAGGCGTCGCTTTGCATTCGAGTCTTTTTCTGGCATAGATAATAACAAGATTGAAGATGTACGCATTGCTTTTCGAAAGCAAGCGAGAAAGGACGTTCGCACCGATATAAGGGCTTCAGATATCGATGAAGATGCGCTCGCCTTGGCTCGTAAGAATGCAACGCTAGCGGGCATAAGTGAATTCATACGCTTTGTCAAGATAGATGCTCGCCAGATCGAGCCTTTCGGCTCAAGGGGAGTATTGCTCGCCAATCCTCCCTATGGACAAAGAATGGGTAGCGCAGATAAGGCTCGCTCCCTATATGAAGAGCTTGGGCCGATTATTGAGCGCTTTCTGGAAGCAGGATGGGAATGCGGTTTCTTATCGTCTATTTCTTCGTTTGGGGATACAGTAGGAATCGGGCCTACTTCTGTGCGGGAGATTGTGTCAGGTCAAGAGAAAATCTACTTTAACTGGTTCTCGGGTACAGAAGGGCTCAAGACTTAGTCTTGATCAGGCTTCTGCAATCAAAAGCGTTCGCGGATCTAACATGAGTGGCATATCGCCCCGCTCTAGGCTTTCATGATTCTTGACGACTCGCAGATGAATATAGTCTTTTTTAGGCTCGAGCAGAACGATAACTGATATATATGGTTCGATGTCGCGCAGTACAATAGGAATACCCTTGGAATCCAATACAGGCTCGGTATCGGCAAGTGTGCAGGTATACCATCCTTCTAGCTGCGTTTCAGAGAGAAATGCTTTTACTTTTTCGAATCGCTCGACGGTAGCCCTTGTAAATTCGAATCCATCGATAATTAGAGTCTTTGCGTTGAAGCTGCCGTCTGACATGATTGCTTTTATTGTTCGTATTATCTGATCTACCGAAATGTTTTCCTGCATGAAATTCATAATCATGCGGTTGCGTATCATTTGTTCTTTTATCTCTTCGATATTCTCGAGGTTTTTGCGTCTGGCAATTTCATTGAAAATATTTTCATACCAAGAAATGATATAGCTTGTATGAGCGTTGAAGGAGACATGGATCACTTTTTCGCCCTGTATGAGTTTGTCCAGGGCTATCTGAACAAGCACGGAGGTCTTTCCAATGCCCTTCTTGCTTGCAAGTATTCCAATATTGCCCGCGTGCAAACCGCCCTCTATAGATTTCTCAAAAATTCGCACGGGGCTTTTTTGAATGAATTCTTCTTTTAGCATGTGCGCTCCTTTGCTACATAATACCAGACATTATACCCCACTTTTGATGAATAAAGCGATTTTACTTATGTCCTTTTTTATGCTTTTCCAGGTAGTCCTTGCGCAGTTGTTCTGAAAGCGCGGCAGGAACGCGAGCATACTTCTCGAATTCCATGGAAAATTCGGCTTTCCCCTGAGTTAAAGAACGAAGTACCGTGGAATAGCCAAACATCTCAGATAGAGGAACCTCTGCCTCAATGCGAGAGAAAATACTGTTTTCAGTATTTGCCATTATAATTCCACGCCGCTGATTGAGCGAGGCGAAAACATTTCCCTGGAATTCGTTTGGTGTTTCAACGACAACCTTCATGATTGGCTCTAGAATTGCAGGCTTCGCTTTATCGTAAGCTTCACGGAATGCGCCTATTGCGGCGAATTGGAAGGCAATATCCGAAGAGTCGACCGGATGGCTCTGGCCATCGTTGATGACACAGCGTACACCGGTAACGGGAAAGCCGATCAGCGCGCCCTTTTCCATTGCAGCTCGGAACCCTTTGTCACAAGAAGGAATGAATTCATTCGGAATTGCGCCTCCCTTTATTAAATCGACAAATTCATAGCTACCTTCTTTGAATGGCTCGATATACCCAGCAATACGGCCATACTGGCCTGATCCGCCGGTCTGTTTCTTGTGGGTATAGTTGAAATCAGCGCGCTGTGTAATTGTCTCTCGATATGCTACCTGCGGCATACCAGGGGTCACCTCACATTTGTACTCGCGCTTCATACGTTCTATGTAGACTTCCAGATGGAGTTCTCCCATGCCCTGAATGATGGTCTGATTCGATTCTGGGTCAACATAGGTGCGGAAGGTTGGGTCTTCTTTGGTAAAGCGATTGAGAGCTTTGCTCATCTGGTCTGAGCTTTTGTTGTCTTTAGGCGTTATGGCGAGCGATATGACCGGCTCGGGCACATACATGCTAGTCATGGTATAGTTAAGATCAGGATGACAAAAAGTGTCGCCGGATGCACATTCGATACCGAAAAGAGCCACAATATCTCCGCAGTTGCCTTCCTGTATGTCTTCCATCGAAGAAGAATGCATTCGCACAAGCCTTCCTACACGAAATCGCTTGCGAGCGCGCGTGTTGTAGAGTTCATCGCCCTTACGGATCATGCCTTGATATATGCGCACATAGGTTAACTGGCCATATTGGCCTTCTTCGAGTTTGAAGGCAAGCGCGACAGTTTTTTCTTGGTCGTTCGCCTGCAGCTCGACTTCTGCCTCTGCATTGGAGAGATCGAGAGCTTTGTTTTGTCTTTCCGAAGGATCGGGCAAAAAATTTATCACCCCGTCCAGCAATGGTTGTACACCTTTATTCCTATATGCTGAACCAACAAATACAGGTACTAATTTCTCTTGGATCGTTCCTTTCCTGATAGCCTTGATCAACAGTTCTTTGGTTGGATTACCATCTAGATACGCTTCCGCAAGCTCATCTGAGAACATCGAAGCTGCTTCCAGAAGCTCTTCTCGGTATCTCTCGGCATCATCGAGGAGATGCATCGGGATTTCCGCATAACGCAGATCTTCGCCATTAGGACCATCGAAATATATAGCCCTCATGTCTATCAAATCTATGACACCTTCGAATTTATCTTCCAGCCCGATAGGA
>JAAYWE010000067.1 GCA_012516755.1 Treponema sp. | reverse complement strand
TTTCCAAAACAGAAACTGGAAACATAAAGGATTCCTGCAACACAAGCCCAATATGCCTGCGCCAAGCAACAATGTCGATTTCGTCGAGAGGAATATCATCAATCAACACCTTGCCTCGCTGAGGAAAGGCAAAACCACAGATAATACTTATAATTGTAGATTTCCCCGAGCCGCTGGCGCCAACAACCGCGGTAAAACTACCCTTTGGAATGACAAATGAGATATCGCGCAGTACCCAGTCCTCATCTTCATATGCAAACCAAACATGATCGAAGCGGAGTTCTCGCTCGAAGCTCGGAGCCTTCCCAGAACCTCGATTTGGCTCCTCAGGCGTAGCCATGATAGTCCGAATCCTTGAGAGCGAAGTGCGGGCTTGCTGAAGGCTTCGAAGGCTTTCCGCAATTTCAGCAATGGGGCGAAGAAGCCTGGCTCCATACTCGACAAAGAGAAGTATAGTGCCAAGCGTCATAGCTCCTGTAAGAGCCTTTGGAGCGTAAAGGAGAAGAAGCACAACTATGAACATTGGGCCAATTAATGCATTCAGTAGAGACATCATGGCATATTCGATCAATGAGATACGCACTTCGAGCGACATTCTCTGCTTGGCAGTGTCATCCAGCTCGGCTTCAGCCCATCCTGTTCTTCCATAGGCTTTCAAGACTTCGATGCCCTGGATGAACTCCGTAACCTTGGCGGTTATCTTTGCATATAGTGAACGGGCTTTCTCATACATCGGAAAGATCTTCGAGAAAAACAGAATCAAGATTATTAGGAGACCCAACGAAATGCCCACCATGATAAGTGCGAGCGCAGGCATCAAGGCAAAGGTCACCAAGAAAATCCCGATCATGGTAAGTACATTTACAATGAGGTTTGCGCCGAGAGTCGAAAACATATCCCGCACCCTTTCGGTGTCTGTCTCCGTGCGAGACATAAGCTCTCCGACAGGATGCTTATCGAAATAAGACACCGGAAGCTTTAAAAGGTGTAAAAAAATATCTTGCTTTATATGAGTTACAATCGATAGTCCGAGCCGAGCAAGCAATATCATGCCCAGATAGCTCAACGCTCCTGTTACAGACACTATAACAAGGAACGCAGCCCCATAAGCCAAAAGAAGCGAAGTGTCGCCCTTTGGTACCGCAACATCGATTATCTGTTTGAGAATATATGGTCCAGCGAGCTGCCCTCCCGCAATGGCGATCATGACGCCAACGCCAGGAAGCGCTAGCTTTCTATAGCGCGACAGGTAATGCATAATGGTGCTTAGATAATCATTTGAATTCAATTTTTTTTGCATATAATGAATTAGCAACCTTCAGAGGGTCTCTTGCTTTCGGATAGCCCCGATGAGTCAAAGCCGTAGCTCATATTTCAGGACAGCTCGAAAACGCTTAATTGTATACTTCAATCGTAACCTAGCTCAAGATGGGCTTCCAGGCAATCGAATCGATATTTGAACGAATTGACAAGAAAGGTGCCGGGACCACGACTAGTAGACCCGGCATCTTGTATTAGTTTTTTCCCTTATAAAATGCCTTACACCTTCATAATACTGATAGCTAGTAGAAGAATGGAATGCTCTTCATTAGTCTATCTATACAAAGGCCCGAGCGCTGAGCAAGCGCGATAGTCCGCTCCCTCGGGATCCATACCAAAGGCGTTCCAGAAGCTTGGTCTGAATATCTTTTCGGACGGAACATTGTGCATGGCAACCGGAATGCGCAACATCGAAGCGAGAGTAATGAGATCCGCACCGATATGACCATAACAGCTCGCGCCATGGTTGGCTCCCCAGTTCGCCATGACCGAATAGACATCCTTGAAGGGACCGGTTCCCGTGAGCCTCGGTGCGAACCATGTAGTTGGCCAGGTAGGATCAGTGCGCAAGTCCAGGGTATCATGGACTTCTTGCGGTAGCGTTACGGTGTGGCCTTCTGCAATTTGGATTATAGGGCCAATACCCTTGATAATATTGATGCGAGTCATGGTGATAGGCATTCCGCCTTCGGTCAAAAAGTCTGAAGAATATCCGCCTCCTCGGAAATATCCAAGGCTCGCATAGCGCCACTGTGTCGCTTCGAGACAAGCCTTTGCTTCTTCCGGCTCTACTTGCCACCATGGTTTTATTGCGGGCTGACCATTGATTCGTTGACAGCCGGTGCCATCGAGACAGGTTGCGCCGGAATTGATGAGGTGTATAATGCCTTCCTCTGCCAGACCAGTGGGCTGCCAACCCGTAACACGCCGTATTGCTTCGGGGCTCCAATATGTTCGTACATCGGAGAAGATCTGGGCACTACCGGTCAAAAGATGCCCAAAAAGCATCGAAACTCCATTGAGCGAATCATTCTCGGTGGCGACCAGAAAAGGTTCGCGAATTCCATTCCAATCGAAACTAGAATTGAGTATTGTCTCGAGAAAATCCCCGTTGGGGAAGTGATCGGTCCATTGGCGCTGCCCTTGGAAGCCCGCTAGAATCGCATTATGACCGAGAGCTTCCTCTTCTCTTCCCTTTCTACGGAGATCTGGATTGCCAACCATGAGGTCGCGCACGATCATCGCCATTTTGACGCAGGTTTCCCATACCCTGTCTTTGCGGACTCGAGAATGCTGTTCATCGAGAGGATTGTTGTCTTGACCTTCTTTGCAATAGGTCTTTACCCATTGCATTGCCCGACGAAATTCTGCTTCCGAATAGATTTTTTCTTCGATACGCCGCACAATTTCGCTCATATCGACATATTCGTTGCGCATGCCAAGGTATTCTCGAAAGAAATCGGGGTTGACGATCGAGCCTGCTATACCCATGGCTACGGAGCCTACAGAGAGGTAGCTCTTTCCACGCATCCATGCAGCAGCGATACCCGCGCGAGCGAAGCGCAGAATCTTCTCTGCAACATCCTCTGGAATTCTTTGAGCATCCGAAATGTCCTGGACATTCCGACCATAGATGCCAAAAGCTGGCAAGCCCATCTGAGAATGAGCTGCCAATACCGCCGCAAGATATACCGCTCCTGGCCGATCCGTGCCGTTGAATCCCCACACTCCCTTGATTGTCAGAGGATCCATGTCCATGGTCTCAGAGCCATAGCACCAACAAGGGCTAACTGTAAGGGTAACGGCCACTCCTTCTCTGGCAAATTTCTCAGCACAAGCGGCTGCTTCGGCAACGCCTCCGATCGTAGTATCTGCGATTACGCATTCAACAGGCTCACCAGTAGGATGGCGAATATTCTCAGAGATTAGTCTCGCCGCTGCCTTGGCCATGCCCATCGTCACCTCTTCCAGTGACTCGCGAACACCCCTGCGACGGCCATCAATGGCGGGGCGAATACCTATCT
>JAAYWE010000066.1 GCA_012516755.1 Treponema sp. | reverse complement strand
GCCTGTGCATCGTCGGCTTTTGTATGCTATGGATGAACTTGGACTTCGCAGCAACGCGACAACCAAGAAAAGTGCTCGCATTACAGGCGATGCAATGGGTAAATACCATCCGCATGGAGATCAGTCGCTCTACGATGCGCTCGTTAGGATGGCTCAACCTTTCTCATTGCGATACCCACTTGTGCAGGGTCAGGGGAACTTTGGTTCTATAGACGGGGATCCTCCGGCGGCCAGCCGCTACACAGAGGCCAAACTCTCGAAAATCGGAGAAGAGATGCTCACTGATCTCGACAAGGAGACCGTGGATTTTGTTCCCAACTATGATGAAAGCCTGAAAGAGCCAAGCGTTTTGCCATCTGCTATTCCAAATCTGCTTATAAACGGCTCGAGCGGGATAGCCGTAGGTATGGCAACGAATATGCCTCCCCACAACTTACGCGAAATTGCGCTCGCAATAGAGGCCTTTATCGATGATCCAGACATAACTATTGATGTTTTAATGAAAAACATTAAGGGCCCCGATTTTCCTACAGGGGGTATTATCTATGGCTTGCAAGGCATTAAGGACGCCTACGAAACGGGTCGCGGCAGGTTGACGGTGCGAGGACGGTTTATCATAGAGACGATGAAAAGTGGCCGAGAGCAGATTGTTTTTACAGAAATTCCTTATGCTCTCAACAAGACAATGCTCGTAACCCGCATTGCGGAGCTTGTGCGCGAAAAGCAGATCGATGGAATCTCAGACCTTCGTGATGAGAGCGACAGAGAAGGAATCCGCATCGTTCTGGAGCTCCGAAAAGGAGCCATAACAAAGATTGTGCTAAATCAGCTATTCATGCGAACGCCTTTACAGAGCACATTCGGAGTGATCAACCTGGCGCTAGTGGATGGCGTACCAAAATGTCTCAACTTAAAAGAGCTAATTTACTATTTTGTGCAGCATAGGTTTGAGGTAGTTACTCGCCGTTCCAAATTCGAACTCAAAAAGGCCGAAGAGCGTGCACACATTCTTCGTGGCCTGGTAATTGCTCTAGGAAATATCGATGAGGTAGTAGCAATAATCAAATCGAGCAAGAATATCGATACGGCAAAGACTCGCTTGTCCGAACGCTTCGAATTGACTGAAGCTCAGGCTCAGGCCATTGTAGATATGCGACTGGGAAGACTGACAAGTCTTGAGACAGAGAAAATTCTGGCGGAATTAAAGGAAATCGAAGCTCGAATCGAGTATCTGAAGGGATTACTTTCAGACCCAAATTCCATCCGGCAGGTGATCAAACAAGAAATCCACGATCTGGCAGAAAAATACGGCGATGACCGACGCACCGAAATTGTGCCTAACCAAGTAGAGCAGATAAACATTGAAGATCTAATCAAACCAGAAGAGATGGTTATACTCATCTCTAACAAGGGCTTTATTAAGCGCATCTCGGTGAATCAATACAAATCTCAGGGAAGAGGAGGGAAGGGCTCTAATTCCGCTGCTTTAATCGAAGAAGACTTTGTCGAGCAGCTATTCATTGCCAACACCCACGATTATATCCTGTTTATCTCAAGCTGGGGTAAGGCCTACTGGTTAAAAGTGCTTGAGATTCCAGAGACCAGCAAGCAAGCCAGGGGACCTCATATTCGATCGCTTCTTGCGATTTCTGAAGACGAGGAGATAAGCGCAATCGTCGATTTTAGCGATTTCTCCGAAAAGGAATATATCTTGATGGGCACGCTCAAAGGAGTTGTCAAGAAGGTCGCAACAAGCGAATTTGCAAATGCAAAAACACGCGGCATAATCGGTATTACGCTCGACAAGGGAGACAGGCTTATATCCGCCGTTTTGACACAAGGCTCCGACGAAGTGGTGCTGATATCGAGAAGAGGACAGGCGCTGCGAATTCATGAATCTCAGGTCAGAAAGATGGGTCGTACCGCCCGTGGTGTGAGGGGAATATCGCTTCATGAATCAGATGAGCTAGCCGCTATGTTGCGAGTAGAGCCCAATGAATCCATGCTGATCATCACTCAGAATGGTTTTGGAAAGCGTGTAAGTTACCAGCTTTTCAATGTGCATTCGCGTGGCACCAAAGGGCAGACGATCTATTCGCCAGATGAATTCTCCGGTGAAGTGGTAAAGGGCGT
>JAAYWE010000065.1 GCA_012516755.1 Treponema sp. | reverse complement strand
GCTATTAAATAGAGCCGCCATATACTATATGGTGAATTGAGAAAGGTCAAGTTTGCGCCAGGAGAGAGTAATGAGCAATGAACTGGAAATATCCCTAAAAGAAATAAATGAATCTATTCCCCTTCCTCAGTTGCTAGAAGAGTTATACATTCGTCTTGTTCCGATATGGCCTGACACTCGCCCTCTTTTGCATTATAACAATTGCTTTGAGCTTCTTATATCCGTGATCCTCAGTGCTCAGACCACGGATGATCAGGTCAATATTGTAACAAAAGAGCTTTTTCATCGCTTTCCGAATTCCGAGAGCCTTGCTGCCGCAGATATACATGAGGTAGAAAATATCGTTTACCCTCTGGGCTTTTATCATGTGAAAGCAAAGCATATAATCGAGACCGCAAAGGTGCTCCAAGGGAGATTCAACGGGCAAATTCCATCTAATTTCGAAGAAATGATTGAACTACCTGGCGTAGGAAGAAAATCTGCAAATCTGCTTATAGCAGCCTGTTATGAAAAGCCTGGTATCATTGTGGATACACATGTGCTTAGAGTGCTCTTTAGGCTAGGGGTATCTGCAAAGAAAGAAGCGACTCTTATCGAATCCATCATTCGAGCGAACCTTCCGCCAGAAAAGCATACAGAATTCTCGTATGCTGTGAATAGGCACGGTAAGTTCACTTGTACTGCACGCAAGCCAGCCTGTACAGAGCAAAAAAAGCACTGTCCCATTGACGATATCTGCCCAAAGATAGGATTATCCGCTTTATTGAAGCAAAGGCGTTGAATAGAGCGTCTAATAGTTGAAAGCTAAAAATGTTCAAACCGGATCTCGTTTCTGAATCTGAAGACCCTATTGGAATTCTAGGGCGCGATAGATTTCATATCCCACATTTGACGCCTCTCCAGCGCTTTGTGATTGCGAATATATTGGATGAGACTAAAGGCTCCACAGTCTTGACCAGAAATCTAAGTTCGGATCCTATAGACGATGACGCAGTCTCAAACCTGAATAAAGAAAATGAATTCCAAGAAAGACAGGAAACCTATCGTCAGCTTATCCTATTTCCGACTGGATTTGGCAAATCAGTCTGCTTTCAACTACCCTCGCTGCTTTTGGATGGACTGACTATAGTTGTCTATCCTCTTCTTGCTCTTATGAATGACCAAAAGCGCCGACTCGATGAGGCCAATATTTCCTGCGCTCTTTTTCGCGGAGGCCTTAGCCAAGAAGAATGGAATGAAGAGGAAAAGCTGGTCTCTTCGGGAAAAGCTAATATGGTCGTTGCAAATCCTGAGATCTTAAGCGCACCAAAGCTGCGGCGATTCTTGAATCGATTCAAAATTGCTCACTTCGTAGTCGATGAAGCCCACTGTATAAGCGAGTGGGGAGAGAGTTTTAGGCCTTCCTACCTTGCTCTCGGTGAGACTGTTGAGGCAATTTCGCCTGGGATTTTGAGTGCTTTTACTGCAACAGCCGGCCCTCATATCGTGCACTCGATCGAGAAGAGACTCTTCATGGATAAGGATTATCGATTAGTAGATTCAGAGGCAGATCGTTCCAACATTCTCTATGCGGTTGTGCATACACTTTCTGTTACCAGGACTCTCCGTCAGACCCTTTTGTGCTGTAAAAAACCGGCTATTATTTTCGATCGTTCACGTCCGGGAACAAGACTAAAAGCCGAGCTGCTCAAAGCTTCTGGATTTTCTCAAGCGCGCTTTTATCACGCTGGCCTCGATCGAGCCGAACGCTGCAATATTGAAAAATGGTTTCAAGACTCAGACGACGCAATCTTGGTCTCCACAAATGCCTATGGCATGGGCATGGATAAGAAAAACATCAGGACTGTTGTTCACAGCTCGCTGCCAGAAAGTGCTGAAGCATATATTCAGGAAGCCGGTCGTGGAGGCCGTGACGGAAAGAATGCTCTAGCTGTGCTCATAGATGATCTTGCGGTGCGATATTACAGAGAAAACCTGAAGGATAAGAACATCCAAGACATACAGTCGATTCGAAAAGCTTGTTTTTTGCCCTATCCCACTTTGAGTTCATGCCGACGAGAGTTTCTGCTTCATCTCTTGGGTGAAGAAAAAACTCCAGAATGCGGGAGATGCGATAATTGTATCGAAGGATCACATACTCAGAGAACGCAATTCAATTCAGATGCCTCAGATATCCTTCCGGAATGGAAATTCTTGTCAAGAGCAGAAGGGTTTATTGAGGCTATTTCTTTCTGTGACTCACACCATGGAGTTTTTACTTCCCAAGAACTAGTCGATGCGCTGGGGCCTCATGGAAAAGGAAAAGGGGAATATGCCGGCTGTCTATATGGATGGCTAAAGATAGAAAGAGAAGAATTGATCAATGCACTATTCTTACTGAATATCCTCTATGCACCGAAAAAGGGAACCCGGAAGAACAGGATTCTACTTAGCCAAAAAGGCAAAGCTCTGAGCAGACTTGCTCGCAACAGCCTTGTATGAGCTTGAAGTGTATCGCTATTAGCAATATCATGTATGAGAAAGAAACACTTCAACAAGAAAGACTTTGAATCGAGGGGTCATTATGGTTGTTTTCAAAAACCTTGATACATGCCAGGCCTTTGAAGCCCTAAAGAAGATTCCGGCCGTCGTATTGCACAAATCTCTTGACCAAAAGCGAATATCGGACTGGTGGATCCCTCACGCCGCAGGTTTTTGCTACTGCTATGCTTTTGCGCCAGTAGACGATTCGGTCATAGACTGGCTCGAAGCACTGACCAGGGAACAACAGCTCATAGAAAAGTATCGCATACTGACAGAAGGTGCGATTATGAACACAGGCGAAAAAAGGATGGTGCTCCATCACTTGGTTCGAGGACGCCTGGGCAAGCCTGTTATCTGGAATGGCCAGGATATGGAGGTTTTCTATCGAGAAGAAAAGCATCGATTCTACGATTTTGCACATAAGATTCGAGAAGGCGAAATCCTCGGCACTACAGGCAAGGCTTTTACGCAAATTGTACAGATCGGCATAGGAGGATCAGATCTAGGTCCAAGAGCCGCGAGCCTAGCCCTTTCTCGCTGGGCAGTTGCAGCAGGACGGGCTAGGCTCAGACCGTGGTTTATTTCGAATGTAGATCCAGACGATGCTGATTATGTGCTAGCAAACATAGATCTCTCAGAGAGTCTGTTTATACTCGTCTCGAAGAGTGGAACCACACAGGAAACGCTGGCCAACGAAACAATTGTGCGCGATAGGTTGCAGAAGGCCGGACTTAATCCGGATAAGCATATGGTGGCTGTGACAAGCACTTCGAGTCCCTTAGCTCATAACCCCCATTATCTTGATAGCTTCTATATAGACGATTTCATAGGCGGACGGTATTCGACATCGAGCGCGGTAGGAGGGGTGATCATTTCGATTGCCTATGGCCCTGAAACCTTTGAAGAGTTTTTAGAAGGAGCAAATGAAGCTGATAGATTAGCCTTTGAACCTTCCTTGAGAAAGAATCCAGTACTCATGGATGCTTTGATCGGCATATATGAAAGAAATATACTGGGTTGGCCAGCCACGGCTGTTTTGCCTTATTCCGAATCCCTCTCTCGTTTCCCCGCCCACCTTCAACAGCTCGACATGGAGTCCAACGGCAAATCAGTGAATCGGGAAGGTCATCCTATTTCTTACTCAACCGGGCCTTTAGTATTTGGAGAACCTGGCACAAATGGCCAACATTCTTTCTACCAGCTTCTGCATCAGGGATCGGATATTATTCCTCTCCAATTCATAGGTTTTCTCAGAAATCAACTTTCGCCAGATATGATTTCTGAGGGTTCGAGTTCGCGTCAAAAACTCTTGGCCAACCTCATTGCTCAAATGCTTGCATTTGCCATCGGCAAAAAGGATGAAAATCCAAGCAAAACTTTCTCAGGGAACCGTCCCTCGACACTTCTATTGGCTAGAGAACTTGGCCCAAGGCAGCTTGGCGCTCTTTATTCCCATTTCGAGAATAAGGTTATGTTTCAGGGTTTTGTGTGGAATCTCAATAGTTTCGATCAGGAGGGTGTACAACTAGGAAAAATCCTTGCAAAAAAGGCCTTGAGCTCAATCACCAAAGGTGAATCCACTGATGATGAACTATTAGATGCTTTCATTGCTTCTGCTTTGAGAGCTGTCGAGAATAATGGTGATTGAGTCAGTTGGATAATGGGAATCAATGACCAATGGGAGAAGGTAAAATGCAGTCTATTTATGAAACAGAGCTTCAGGAGAAGGATGAGCTTGAGAATGACTGCATCGCTTTTACGGGTGGAGGAACAGGAGGTCATATATACCCTGGCTTGGCGGTTATAGAAGAATTGCGCCGCCTTGGGTTTAAGGGAAGAATTGCATGGATAGGCTCCGAAAAAGAATTAGATCGCAGCATTGTTACCGGACAAGGTATAGAGTATCATGCGATTCCTTCGGGGAAATTTCGTAGAGAGCTCTCGCTTCGCAATATCTCTGATCTGGGCAGGGTTGCCTCGGCTTATTTCAGAGCGCGGGCTCTTTTAAAAGATATCGGTCCATCGATCCTATTTTCCAAAGGAGGCTATGTGAGCGTTCCTCCTTGCTGGGCTGCATCCTCCCTGGGTATCCCCGTAATTACCCATGAATCAGATGCATCACCTGGGCTGGCAACCCGACTCAACAGCAAGAAAGCATCGCTTATCCTGACAAGCTGGGAGGTGACGGCTCAATACTTTCCTGAGAGTCTCAGAACCAAGATCATAAGAGCCGGAAATCCAGTACGTCCTGATATCTTGAATGGAGATCGACAGCGCGGACTATCAATGCTCGAATTTGTAGCTGAAAAGCCCGTATTATTTGTGCTAGGTGGAAGCCAGGGAGCACAAGAGGTAAACGATATCGTACTTTCCTCGCTCAATCTGCTTGTACCTTTGGTTCAAATAGTACACCAAACAGGCAGGGCTAATTTCGATGAAGTCAAGGCGAGAGTTCCGGATGATCCAGCCGTGCGCAGAGCATACCGTCCTTTTCCATACATAGGTTCTGAAATCGCAGACATCTATGCGGCTTCGAGCATGATTGCAGGAAGGGCTGGTGCAGGCACCATATGGGAGGCAGCATCGCTTGGCAAGCCTATGATCCTCATTCCTTTATCGGGATCTGGTACTCGGGGCGACCAAGTGGAAAATGCAGCTCTTGCTGAACGTTCAGGCATAGCGACTGTTCTGCTGAAGCCCAATATTTCATCGGATTTATTTGTCGATGCAGTCAAAAAATATCTGAATATCAAGAATTATGCCATGGCAGAAGAGGCATGCCGCAATTTAGTGCACATTGTCAAAACTCCCCATATTCCTGAAATTACATATGGTCCTAGCCAAAATCCAATATTATCAGCGGAATATATAGCTCAGCTCCTTCTAACAAAGATGGCAGAATGGGCAAAGGAATCTGCATGAGTACAATAGACTGGGTTTTTAGCGGGATTGTAATAATACTCGCAGCACGTTGCTTTGTTAGAGGCTTTATCCATGAGATTCTATCTGTAGCTTCCATCGCATTGGGAATCCTTGCTGGCTTATTGCTTTCAAACACTGTCATCCTGCAGATATTGCCGAAGATCAACGCCGACAAACTTCCTTATCAAGCTCAGTATATCATCGCCTTTATTCTTTGCTTCATAGCAGGGTTTCTTCTCATGAAGATCATAGAGCGCATGCTTCGCCAAGGGCTCGAGGCATCCAACCTTGACATACTCGATAGAATCCTAGGCCTTATTCTGGGTGTTGCGGAAGGTTTTATTGTTGTGGGTCTCTTTATTGTTATTCTGGAGATACAGCCTATTGTAGACGCAAAGGCAATACTCTCCAATTCGCTCTATGTAAAACTTTTGGGACCAATCGTCGAACCCGCCATAGGTGGAACTCTGAGCCCAATGCTAAAGGATATGGATATGCCAATCCTTAAGCAGAAGCCCAAAGGCAAATGATCATGTTTGAGAACCTGCTTTTTCAAGAACATGCTTTAGAACAGCTTGTTTCGCTGGCAAAGGAAAAGAAGGTGCCACCCGCCCTTCTCTTTGTTGGTCCTGCCGGATCCGGAAAGCTGACAGCAGCCCTTGAATGCGCTCGTGTTCTTTCTTGCGAAAAAGAAGCGGAATGGAATTGCGAATGTACACAATGTCGTTGTCATAGAAACCTTATGCATCCCGACCTTTTGCTCTTTGGGCCTAGAGAATTCGCCCAGGAAACCATCGTTACAGGAGAATACCTGATCGGCAAGCCTGGCCTGACTTCATATTATGCCTTTGTGCGCTCGATAAGGAAACTCCTAAAACGCTTTGATTCAGTTCTTTGGCAGGGAGAAGAAGCAAGACTATCAAAGGCTATACCATCCATAGAAACCTGCGAGGAGCTGATACAAGAGATTTCTGAACTTGTGTTGAAGAAAAAAAATCACGCCCTGACTGTAGCGGTAGAAAATGCCATAAATGCGGCAGCTGGACTAGAATCTCTGGTACCATATGGTATTCCAGTTTTTATGATCAGAAACATGATTTCATGGGCAGTGCTTGCGCCATCTGCAAAAACCAAAATGATCATAATTCAAAATGCCGATGCCGCTAATGAAAGTGCGCGAAACGCAATGCTCAAGATTCTAGAAGAGCCTCCAGAGACAGTTCGTTTTATTCTGACTTCATCTCGCCGCGCTGCTGTCATTGCAACCATTCTTTCAAGATCAAGGCTCATATCGTTTGACTCTCGAACGGGTGATCAAGCGCGCGAAATCATCTCTCGTCTATTTCATGTAGATGAAGACCTGCAAAACATTAACAGCATAAGTGAATTCTTTCAGAATAAGAGCCCTTATCCACCTAAGGTCGCCACCCGAGATGCAGCCTTATTTATAGGTGCTTTGCTTGGAAAAACCATGAAAGAGAATCCTGGATTGAGTGGAAAATATGCTATTGAACTTGCCTCCATGGCGCAATGTGAGAATGTCTCCGCTCTATCGATTCTTCGCCAAGTGTCAGACAAAACGAATGCCTTTGGTGCCAAGAATTCTAGATTCGCTAATTCATTTCTCGTGTTCATGAGAGCGGTTTCACAGCATCTGGCGCATATAGCTGCTGATCCAAGCTCGAGCCCTTCTCTTATCATGTATGTAGATCGCCTCTTTTCCAAGCTGAGGGAGATGAACATGCAATATCGTACATTGAATCGGTCGCCAGAACTCATGCTTGAAGCATTTGCCGATATACTTGGAGAGCAGTATGAAAGCCGCATATGAAAACACTCTTAAGCGAATCGATCGTATTCCTCCGGAGGGTCTCAAACAGATAGTAAGAAACCTATTAGCAGAGAACTCGATCTATGAATCTGCCCTAAATTCTACGCTCGATGGGATCATCGTATGCGATCTAGCCCACAAACCGCTCTTTATAAATCGCTCGGCAGAAAAAATCACAAGAATCGTATCATGGGCACAAGAAGTTGTACTTTGGGAACAGCTCGATGACGACAATCTAGCTGATTTTATCCAAGAAGCCCTTTCATCCGAAAAGAATATATTGAATCACGAACTCTCTATCAGCAGGCCTGGAGGGACGAGGCTGTTATCCATCAGCATATCTGCGCTGGTATCGGAAGGAAAAATAGCGGGCAACCTAATTCACATCGAGGACATTACAGAAAAGCGCCGCCGCGAAGCTCAGCTCCGTAGGGCAGAAAGCTTGGCTGCTCTTACAACCCTAGCGGCTGGAGTCGCGCATGAGATAAAGAACCCCCTTGCCTCGATCCGAATTCAGCTTGGCATTATTCGACGCATACTCGAAAAGAATTGTGCCAAAAAAACAGAGCCTATCTTTCATAACATTTCTTTAGTTGAGCAGGAAATAGATCGACTCAATTCGATTGTAGTCGATTTTCTATTTGCCGTTCGTCCCATGGATATAACGCTCATTCGTAATCGTGTTGAAGATGTTATCAAGGAAGTTGTTGAAATAATGGGCAATGAGGCCTCTGTCCATCATATCAATATCGTGTGCGAATTCGAAGATAATCTTCCTGAAGTTATGATAGACCCTAAGCATCTCAAGCAGGCTCTGCTCAATATTGTCAAGAACGCTATTGCAGCCATGCCTAATGGTGGAACTCTTACTATCTCTGCCGTGACAAGGCACGACGAACTTCAAATATCTATTTCCGATACAGGCATCGGAATTCCTGAAGAACTCCTTGCCAAGATATTCGAACCTTATTTTACTACAAAGGAAAGTGGTACAGGCCTAGGGCTTACGATCACATTCAAGATCATAAAAGAACACAATGGCGAAATCACCGTGGAATCCAAGCCATCAAAAGGATCAACCTTTACAATCCATTTGCCTATACCTCAACCTGAGCAAAAATCGCTACCACCTTGGGAAGATGGTCTACAAATTGAAGGCTCGGAGATGGAGGAATAGATGCGAGCAACACTGTTGGTTGTAGATGATGAGATCAACATACGCGAAGGACTCGCCCAGCTTTTTTCCCTGGAAGGCTACGATGTAAAAACTGCAAAGGATGGCTTAGAGGGAAAGATGATCGTCGATAAGGAAGATATCGATGTAGTCATAACCGATTACAAAATGGGAAGGATGAGCGGTCTCGATCTTCTGCAGTACATTGTTAGCACACATCCGGGCATACCTGTGATAATACTCACGGCTCATGGTAGTGTCGACAAGGCCGTGGAGGCAATGAGAGAAGGCGCTTTCGATTTCATCGCCAAACCACCAAATACCGATCATCTAATCAATCTTGTCCGCCGCGCTCTGGAGACAAGAGAGCTCTATCGAACCAACATCGAGCTAAAGGCAGAAGTCGAAAGCCAGCGAGCTCGGAGCTACATCATTGGTAAAGCCCCCTCCATAAAACGCATTTTCGACCTCATACGCAAAGTAGCCCCAACCAAAGCAAGCGTATTAATAACAGGCGAATCGGGCGTCGGAAAAGAACTTGTAGCCGACGCGATTCACAACTTATCACCACGCAGAGACAAGCCTTTTATAAAGGTGCACTGCGCTGCTCTCGCCGAGAGTCTTCTCGAAAGCGAGCTCTTCGGACATGAAAAAGGCGCTTTTACGGGTGCGACCGGCAGAAAACGAGGACGCTTCGAAATGGCTGACGGAGGAACGCTTTTCCTCGATGAAATTGGCGAAATCAATCAGAATGTGCAGATCAAGATTCTGCGTGTTCTTCAAGAGCGAAAATTCGAAAGAGTTGGCGGCGAAGAGACTATAGAAGTCGATGTTAGATTGATCGCTGCCACCAACCGAGACCTCAAAAGAGAGATCACCGAAGGCCGCTTTAGAGAAGACCTATATTATCGCCTGAATGTAGTCAACATCCATGTGCCTCCATTGCGCGAACGCAGAGAAGATATTCCGCTTCTCGCTATGGCTTTTTTGAGAGAGTTTGCAGATGAGAATGGCAAACAGATCGAGGGTTTCGATCCAAGAGTCAGACAGGCTCTCTACGCCTACGACTGGCCAGGAAATGTCAGAGAGCTGAGAAATTGCATCGAAAGCGCAGTGGTTATGGCCTCCGGTAAGCTGATAACGCTCGATGACCTTCCTCCGGGGCCGCGCTCGAGCGGAGAAGCTCGCACAATCAGCATACCGGCCTTTTCATCTCTGGAAGAAGCCGAACGGATTATCATTTCTGAAACGCTTGCTCTTGTAGGAGGAAATAAGTCTAAGGCTGCCGAGATACTTAAAATAGGCCGAAAGACGCTTTATCAGAAAATAGCGCAATATGGGATTGGAAAACAAGAAGCCAACTCTTCGGTGTCTTCCAACCCGAGAGAAGAAACAGAGAATTGATAAGATCCTTGATACAATATGAGCATACTGGCTATATTATGCCTCGTTTTTTATTCGATAGTTTGGCACGAAGGCGTAATATGGCCTTGGTATGGAGTTGGCTCACCCTAGATTCTGTTACCTCAAGTATCTTGCCTATTTCGCGTAAAGTCAGATTCTCATAGTAGTATAGGACCATGACTTTTTTCTCCTTTTCGGGCAACTCCTGGAGAGCCTCAAATATGACTCTTCGAATTTCCTCGCGTTCGAGCACCAAGTCTGGATTTTCAAGTCGCGTCGATTCGAGAGAATCTTCTATAGTATATCCCTCCGCTTCGGAATTAATTGGCCAGATCTCATGCAGAGAAAGAATCGAAGAAGACGCCACTTTAGACATTATCTTCAAGAGTTCTTTGCAATCTATCCCCATCTCCTTTGCTATTTCTTCATCGGTGGCGGGTCGGCCGAGCTGACTCTCCAATTCAGCGATAGCGCGCTCTATCTGCTTCGTCTTTCGACGAATGGAACGAGGAACCCAATCCAGTTCTCTGAGATGATCATAGATGGCTCCACGTATCCGTGTGACCGCATAAGTCTTAAATTTTACATTCTTGTTTGGATCGAATTTTTCTATTGCATCAAAAAGCCCAAATGTTCCATAACCGACAAGGTCTCGATATTCCACCATCGAGGGCAAAGTCACAGATACTTTTCCTGCGACATACTTCACAAGGGGGGCATAGCGCATGATGATCTCATTGCGGATATGGATATCTTCAGTCCGTCGGTAAAGCTCCCATAAACGATCTTCTTCTAATGTTGCATAGTCCATGATCCGCCCTTTCCCTTTTTCCGTTAAAGGATATACTTGCTCAAATCCTGCTGTTGGACGTAGTCCTTAAAGCGTTCGTCCACGTATGCTCTATCGATGACAACTTTTGTGCTTGTATGCTTGTCGGCATCGAAAGAAATGTCTTCTAAGAGCCTTTCCATTACCGTCTGAAGGCGCCGCGCACCTATGTTCTCGCTTTGCCTATTGGCTGCGGCGGCGATCTCGGCAATTCTTGCAATAGCATCCCCATTGAACTCAAGCTGTACATCTTCCGTGCTCAGGAGTTGAATATACTGGGTTACAAGAGCGTTCTTAGGCTCGGTGAGTATTCTCACGAAATCATCGCCAGTCAAAGCGTCTAACTCTACCCTAATTGGGAAGCGCCCTTGCAGCTCCGGTATGAGGTCCTGAGGTTTAGCCACAGTGAAGGCTCCAGCTCCAATGAATAAAATATGAGTTGTATCGATTGGTCCCCATTTTGTGTTGACGGTCGTCCCTTCGACGATGGGTAAAAGATCTCGCTGGACTCCTTCTCTTGAGACATCTATGCCCGAAGAGCCTCTAGCATCACGGTTCGCAATCTTATCCATCTCATCTATGAAAATGATGCCCAACTCCTGAGTGCGTCGACGAGCCTCCTGGACAACCTTCTCCTGATCTACAAGATGTTCTTTTTCTTCGGCTTCAAGAATAGGTAAGGCTTCTGCGACACTAACCGTCTTTTTCTTTTTGCTACCACCAAATAAGCCTTGCAGCCCGCCCAAAGCGATATTCATCTCTTCGAACTGCGTCCCAGCAAAGAGCTCAATTTGTGGGCCCTGAGCGGGCACCGTAATTTCAATTTGTCGCGAATTTAGTTTGCCTTCTTTTAAGAGAGTGCGGAATTTTTCTTTGGTTTCCATTCCGGAATTAGGAATTATCAATGTTGCTTGAGATTGCCCAATAGGCTCATCAGATTTTGCCAGGCCTGGGAGCAAAATATCCAAAAGTCTTTCTTCTGCGCGCCTCTTCGCTTCAGTCGCGACTTGGGAGTCCATTTCCTCTTTGACCATCGATACGGCTGCTGCCATCAAATCTCGGACCATAGATTCGACATCCCGACCTACATAGCCAACTTCCGTGTATTTTGTGGCTTCGATCTTAAGAAAAGGCGCATTACAGAGCTTGGCGAGCCGACGAGCAATTTCGGTTTTTCCCACCCCGGTGGGGCCGATCATAAGAATATTCTTTGGAGCAATCTCTTCCCGGATTTCTGGAGGAAGACATTGTCGCCGAATTCGATTGCGCAATGCAATGGCTACGGCCTTTTTTGCTTTTTCCTGGCCGACGATATACCGGTCTAGTTCTTCGACGATTTTATGGGGAGTAAGCGCATCTTTCTCTATAATCATATCTCCTCCACGATAATCTGATCATTCGTATATATGCATATACTTGAGGCGATCTTTAGGCTTCGTTCCGCGATCTCGCGAGCGGAGAAGCTATCTGGGAGCATTCCCGTATCCTCGCCCGGGGTGGATTTTGCTGCTTCTTTCATTCTGCGAGAAGCATCGAGGTAAGCAATTGCGGCAGCGTATGCATAGCTGCCTCCTGAACCTATCGCAATGGCATCTTCGCTTGGTTCCACCACATCTCCTGTTCCGGAAAGCAAAAACATCTTGGATTGGTCCGCAACCAAGAGCATAGCCTCCAGCCTGCGAAGTACACGATCCGTGCGCCAGTCTTTTGCCAACTCAACCGAAGCCCTGGTCAGATCGCCACCATACTCCTGCACTTTGGCTTCGAAATGTTCAAATAGGGTAAAGGCGTCAGCTGTAGCTCCTGCAAAACCACACAGAACTTTCCCATTATAGATTGTCCGTATTTTGCGAGCATTGCTCTTGAGCACAGTGTTATTCATCGTAACCTGGCCATCACCGGCCATTGCAACATGTCCATCTTTTCTGACAGCCAGTATCGTTGTTGCATGCAGTTCCATATTTCCCTCTCTTTCTCTTATTTGGTCTTTGAACCGTGAGGATGCGCCTGCTCATAAACCCGACGCAATCGCTCCATGTCGACATGAGCATAAACCTGTGTGGTCGAGATATTCGAATGACCGAGCATCTCTTGTACAACGCGCATGTCAGCCCCAGCAGCTACTAAATGAGTGGCAAAGCTATGGCGAAATGTGTGGGGCGTCAGGTGTTTTCTGATGCCAGCTTTGAGACGTCGATTTTCGACTATCTTTTCAACACCACGAGAACTCAATGGGCGACCTCTCGAATTGACAAAGATCCTATCATGTTCTTCGATGCCATATTTTCGAAGAATTGCCGCTCTATAAGGCAGATATTGGCCGAGCGCTGTATTCGCTGCATCGCATAGGAATACAAGACGCTCCTTAGAACCCTTGCCTTTTACTCGGATCGTGCAGTTGTTCGTGTTCAATCTCGAAAGTCGCATACCACATAGCTCCGAAACGCGACTGCCCGTGGAATACATAACCTCCAAAAGAGCCCTGTCCCTCACATCCAGAAAAGTATCTCCCCCTAAACCGTCAAGAAGACTATTGATCTCTTCTTCAAAAAGAAATGATGGAAGAGTTCTTCCCACCGTAACATTTTCTACTTCTCGTGCAGGATCTTTTCCTTTTTTATGAAACTTCATCCAATATCTATAAAAGCCGCGTACCGCAGATAAAGCCCTGTTGATAGATGATGCAGCTCTCTTCTCCATCACAAGAGTACCGGCAAATGTTCTAATATCACTTGCATCCGCCTCATCCAGGTCCTTTCCTTCGAGAAATATCTCGTACTTCGCGAGATCTCGCCTATATGCTTCGACTGTTCTAATCGAAAGGCCTCTTACAGAAGCGAGATAATCAAGGTAGTCCAAAAGTCGCGCATCCATGATTCATGACTCTCCGTTGTTTTCTCCACTCTGTTGACTCGAGTGGAGATGATCACAGTCTGGATTTATGCAAAGTTTGCGATGACCGGTTTTTTTGTCGTATTTCTCAACAAGAAACCAGCCACATTTTGGGCACAAAGAATTGCTTGGCTTATAAAGGGTTTTAAAATTGCATTCAGGATAGTTCGAGCAGCCATAGAATTTCTTTCGCCTACCTTTGTTAGAGACACGCGGAACAATATCGCCCCCGCATTTTGGACAGGTAGCCAGCGGCACTGATTTAGTAAATGTGCATTCTGGAAATCCTGAACAAGATATAAAATACCCAAACCTGCCTAGCTTTTTTACTAGAGGACGGCCACAGATCGGACACTTCTCATCGGTCTTCTCGTCCAATGCACCATGCATATCTTCCAGGACGTTCAAGGCGTTTTCGACTTTATCCACCAATGGGAAATAGAACTTTTTGAGCTCACTTACCCAATCGATCTTCTGCTCCTCGACTTTATCGAGCATGGTTTCCATTTCCGCAGTAAAGCTGGTGTTGATTACTTCCGGAAAGTTCTGGGAAAGAAGGTCATCGATTATTCTGCCAAGCTGCGTTGGGACAAGCTGGCGTTTATCTCTGTGGACATAATATCGCTCGATGAGAGTCTCGATTGTTGGCGCATAGGTTGAAGGCCTTCCAATTCCCAGCTCCTCTAGGGTTCGCACAATTGAGGCATCGGTGTAGCGCGAAGGCCCTTGCGTGAAGTGTTGTTCGCTTTCAATTCTTTCAACCTGGAGAGTCTCACCTTTCTCGAACGGAAGATGATGGCTTGCTCTTTCCTCTTTGGAAGCCGCGAGGCGAATTACCTTATAAAAGCCCTCCTCTAAGAAGCTAGAGGCTGAAGTACGAAAAATACCATCACCAATTAAAATATCAGCAGTCAAGGTTCGAATTATTGCAGGCTTCATTTGAGAGGCAACGAATTGTTCCCAAATGAGAGTATACAATTTCAACTGATCTCCTTTTAGGTAACGCCCTGCTTCATCGGGAGTAATGTCCACTCGAGTCGGCCGGATTGCTTCGTGAGCGTCCTGAGCGGCATTGCTGACCGAATATCTGATAGGCGCAGCTGGGGTTTGATTGGGAAAGTATTTTGAGAGCCATTCGTATATTTCATGGAGAGCGGCCTCAGAAATTCTTGTTGAATCCGTCCTCATGTATGTAATCAACCCAGTCCGCTGATGCCCCATATCTACCCCTTCATAAAGCTGCTGGGCGATTTTCATCGTCTTTGTACTCGTAAATCCAAGTCTGTTGGATGCCGCTTGCTGCAGCTTCGATGTCGTAAAGGGAGGTTTTGGCTTGACTGTGCGATCGATAGATTGAATATCGCTTACCAGCGCTGGTTTCCCCAAAAACAGAGCAAGAATATTGTTTGCCTCTACTTCACTCTTGATCGAGGGCTTCTCGCCGTTGAGCAAAGCTAATTCGGCTCGCACAATGTGCTGATGGGCCTTAAGATGGGCTTCAATTGTCCAGTATTCTTCGGGGATAAAGGATTCTACTTCTTTTTCTCGATCACAGATGAGTTTGAGAGCAACCGACTGTACACGACCGGCAGAAAGTCCTGATTTTACTTTTTTCCATAGAAGCGGTGAAAGCGTATAGCCAACCAGTCTGTCTATTATGCGCCTGGCTTTCTGAGCTTCCACGAGATTCATATCTATATCACGCGGATTAGCCATCGCATCCTGTACAGCTTGCTTTGTTATCTCATTGAAAGTAACTCTGCTTATAGGTGTATCTTTTGCTCTATCTTTTAGGTATTTTCCTATTTGATACGCAATCGCTTCTCCTTCACGGTCTGGGTCTGCTGCCAGAATCACCGCGCTCGAGCGCTTTGCTTCTTCGGTTAGTTCTTTTAATTTCTCGGCTTTTCCGCGCACGGTAATGTATTCCGGCTCGAAATTATGTGCAACATCGACCGCGATACGCGATTTTGGAAGATCGATAACCTGGCCATTGGAGGCAAGGACCTTGTACCGAGAACCAAGGTATTTCTCGATTGTACGAGCCTTTGCAGGCGATTCCACTATTACAAGAGTCTTGAGCTTGTGAGTTTCAGCCGCCTTAGCGGCTTCGGGAGTCTTCTTTTCCTTGCTTTTCTTTGCTGTCATTCAATAACCTCTTGAAATGCAACTCCTTCGATTGCGGCTTGACTTGGTATAAATCATCGCCGTCTATATTCCATTATATTCGCACCGGATCATGGGGACGAGTTCAGCGCCAGCTTTTATTGCCAAAGCGCCATCTTCCTTCAGAGCATCCGCTCCTGAATTTCGAGAAGATCCAAGGCAAGAGGCAGCGACCGCCACATCCCGACCCTCTGACAGTGCAATTTCCGCAGTAATGAGAGCTCCAGATTTCTCTGGAGCCTCTACAACTAATGTTAATTTAGAAAATCCTGCAAGAATGCGATTTCGTTCCGGAAACCGATATCTATCTAGGCTTACGCCCGGCGGATATTCCGTAACCAAGCATCCTCCGCAATCGAGGATTTTCGCTGCCAAAGCTGCATTTGAGGAGGGATAGACTCGCTCTGGCCCACAGGGTAAAACAGCGATAGTAGCTGCAGCACCGCTTTGAATTGCTCCACGGTGAGACGCGGCATCTATACCACGAGCAATTCCAGACACTATCACAATACCTTCATCAGCTGTTTCTTTTGCCAGAAGTTGTGCAGTATAAAGCCCTCTCGATGTCGGACTTCTTGTCCCTACCATTGTCACCGATGCCTGATTTAGAGCCTTTGTCTCGCCTCGCACAAAAAGACCAAATGGTGCTCTATGTATTTCCCTTAGAAGCGGTGGATAATCTTTATCGACAACGCAGACAAATCTAGCTCCTAATCGATCTAATATGTTGATATCCCTCTCGGCTTGTTCCCATATCTTACCCATATCCAATGGTCGTGCATGCATGGAACGGTATAGAAAGCTTTCGATTTCGGCAAGACCCAGGGCTAGAAAATCCTCCATGTCATGAATGTTCTCAAGCAGCAAAACACGCTCCTGCCAACTGAGAAAATGAAGTCTTTGGAAAGCAAGTCTTAGAGCAAGAGGAGTTTTCTCCATTGAAGGCTGAATTGCTGAGATACGATCGAGCTCTAATTGGATAAGCTTGCCTATTCCCTTATGCTGTTTCCCGAGTGTCATCTGTGAGAACCCTCCATGAGGATAAGCGCATCTAATCTCGTTCTCCGCTTTCATTTTCTTGCTTTCCTGTTTCTATGCCTTATTCTTCTCCGATTTGCGTGGAAAATACTCCTTGTGATACATCATCAGCGATTCTTCATCGATGTGAGTATAGATCTGCGTTGTAGCTATATCCGAGTGCCCTAGAAGCTCCTGAACAGTCCTGAGATCTGCTCCTCCTGCTAATAAGTGGGTGGCAAAACTATGTCTAAATGTATGCACCTTGGCATTGACCCCTGATTTTTCACGTATCTTGCTGAAACGCTTCCAGATTCCCTTGCGAGAGATGCCTTTGCCCTCCTGATTAAGAAATACAAAATCCGTTCTCTCTCGTTTTTCGAGAAGAGGCCTTGCCTCTGCCAAATAGCGTGAGAGCCAATACTTGGCTTCGTCTCCAAATGGAACAAGACGTTCTTTTTTCCTTTTTCCTATGACTCTTAGCAGTCTTTCTTCGAGATAGAGTTGTTGAAATTTAAGATTAGCTGCCTCGGAGATCCTTAGTCCGCAAGAATATATGAGTTCGAAAAGCGCCCTATCCCTAAGCCCATTAGGTGAAGTAATGTCAATGCATTCCAATACATGTTCAATGGAATCCGGATCGAGCACGTCAGGCAGATTCCTATCCTGCTTTGGTGTGCGTATTTGTATCGATGGATCGTCTGCTCTGAGTTTTTCGTTGAGACAAAAGCGATAGAATGAGTGCAGACTAGCTATAATACGAGCCATGGTTGTTCTTTGAAGCCCTGACTGTGACCTGTTGACGAGATATGCAAGAAGATCTTCTTCACCAGCATCGAGCGGCGTTTTTCCATATTGAAAAAGGAAATTCTCCAGCATTTCTATCTCACGAAGATATGCATCCGCAGTAAGTACGGAGCGTCTCCTTGTAGCGAGTAGATAGGCTTGAAAACGCCGGAGTAGAATACTCACCTTCTGCCTCCGAAGTCTTCGGGCATTAAGCGTTTATTGCGAAGTGCTGTTGGGATGTCGAATTCGTCATTATCGGATTCCGGATCGAAACTTATTCTGCCAAAATTATCCCTAAAAGAGGATTTATCCTGATTCTCGCTTGCTTGATCTCGCTTTTGGGCTGGTTTTTCTTCATGCAGGGGCCATTCGCCTGGGCTAAGAAATTCGCTTGGACGAATTGATCCTAAAGGCATCGCAATGGTGTTCTTTGTTACAGTCTTTTCTCCTAGTTTTTGATGCAAGGCACCAAAACCAGTAGCGATCACCGTCACTCTCACCTCATCTTTTATAGAACTATCTGTTACTACACCGACAATGATGTGGGCATCTTCGGCCGCCTTTGATGTTATTAGATCGATGACTTCCTGATATTCTATTAGAGAAAAGTCCTCGCCACATGTGACATTTACAAGGATATTTCGCGCGCCTTCGATGCATGCATCATCGAGAAGAGGATTATTTATCGCTTTCTCCGAAGCTTCTTGGGCGCGATTGTCTCCGCTGCCGACGCCGATACCCATTATTGCATCGCCCTGCCCTTCCATTACGGTCCGGACATCAGCAAAATCTATATTGATATCTCCAGCAAGTGTTATCAGGTCAGAGATTCCCTGCACCCCTTGTCTGAGTACTTCATCAGCAATTCGAAAGGCTTCTTTTAATGGGGTTTTCTTGTCTACAACCCTAAGAAGATTCTGATTGGGTATGACGATTACCGTATCGGCAGCCTGTTTTAGCTTCGAAAAACCTTCTTCTGCTATTCTGTTTATTATTTTGCCTTCAAAAGCGAAAGGTTTTGTAACGACTGCAACCGTCAATGCTCCAAGATCTCGGGCTGTCTGTGCAATTATTGGAGCAGAACCCGTACCCGTGCCTCCACCAAGACCAGCTGTTACAAAGACCATGTCGGCTCCGCGGAGCGCTTGCTCGATCTTATCTCTGTCTTCTATGGCAGCCTTCTCTCCAATCTCTGGTTTTCCTCCGGCGCCGAGCCCTTTTGTTATTTTTGATCCTATTCCAAGCCTTATTTCCGCTTTTGCACGACCTAGATCCTGCAAATCGGTGTTTACCGCAATAAATTGCACATTCTTCAACCCTGCCATAATCATGCGATTTACTGCGTTCGAGCCTCCGCCACCAGTTCCAATAACCTTTATCACAGTTGGGCTTCCTATACCATTGTCGTCAACAAGTTCTATTGCCATATTCTTCCTCCTATACAAGCATCAGAAAAACCTATCTTTTATCCATTTTATGGGAGAAAATCCACCTTCTTTGCCTTTTCGTGCTTTTCTTCTCGTCGAAGGCTCCGGTGTTCCAATTCGTTCTGCCTCAAGCAAAACTATGCCAACAGCCGCAGAGAATGCCGGTGAACGAAAACCCACATCAAGGCCGGGCAAGGCTGTAGGTGCTCCTATTCTTACAGGCACCCCGAATACTGACCGCGCACATTCGTCTATATGAGGCAGTAGAGCTGAGCCCCCTGTAAGAACGACTCCAGCCTTTATCAGTTCTTTCGATCCATTCTTTACCAGTCGTTCATTTACCATTTCGAATATTTCTTCTACACGTGGCTGCACGATCGATACCAGTTTTCTGCGTTCTAATTCCACTGGTTCGCGTGCTCCGAACCCCGGCACAATGACAGCCTCATCCGGATCGATAGCCTCGGTCCATGCGGCTCCAGATTCTTTTTTTAGGCGCTCAGCGCTATCGATGGGAATACTGAGCATTATCGATATATCGCCCGTTATTTGGCTTCCTCCCAAGGGAATGGCCGATGTATAGACGGGATCGCTTTCCGAAAAAACCATCAGATCTGTAGTGCCTCCTCCTATATCGAGGAGAAGACAGCCTAACTCACGTTCATCCTCTGTGAGCACTGTGCGCGCACAGCCCAATATTCCGAGATAGCTCTGTTCAACCTTGTAACCTGCCCTTGTAACACATTTCAACATATTTTGTACGGTTGATACCGAGCCCGTTATGATATGGACACTGCATTCAAGCCGAACACCTGTCATGTGGAGCGGATTACGAATTCCCTTTTGATCGTCCACCGTATAGGATCGAGGGACGACATGAAGAATCTCGCGATCCATTGAAATTGAGACCGCACGAGCAGCCTCATGAACGCGAGCGATATCCTCTGCCGTTATTTCGCGGCCTCGCCCTGTTACCGCTATCTGTCCATTGGTATTGAAACTCTCGATGTTCGCACCGGAAAGAGCCAGCGAGACTTGCCTAATATCTATTCCCGACATAAGCTCCGCTGCATCAATGGCAGCGTTGATACTATTCAAAGTGCCTTCGATATTGAGCACTACTCCGCGTCGCAGCCCACTCGAAGGTGCCGCTCCAATGCCAAAGATTTCAAATTGTCCCATCTCGTTGAATCCACCGACAATCGCTTTTGTAACAGTGGTTCCAATATCCAGAACTACAATACTTGTATCAGCCAGAGACTCCCTCCTTTGCCTGATAGATTACGGTGCCGGAATGAAAATCTATTTCGCTTGGCTGGTCACTTAAACCGCGCGCATGCAAAATATCAAGAACCACCAATGCATTGCATAGAGCTTCGGCACTGAATCTGAGCGGTAAGCGTACCGCCGTCTTGACATGCATGGGATAAAGCACAATTTCGATATTGTTTGCCGAGATTCTTTCCACATGTATTTCTGAAAACGCCCTTAGTAGTTCGGGTGAATCTTGCTTGATAACCGCTAAATTTGCAAAAAGCGGCAGTATGGCTTCCGGTAGCTGCTGGCCCAAACTGAACTGCTCAAATCTAATGCCTGATACCACCGGTAGCTCGGGATTATTGGAATCGTCTGCGTCAAGAGAAGCAAATGCTATTCCCTCGCCATCGACCAGAATGAGTTTTGAACCTTGTTCGGTGTTAATCGTTATCGATGCTACCGCCAGACGCTCTCGGATATCGATCGCTAGTGTGGAAGGCAATACCCTATAGACTTTCGCGCCAGCTATTCTAGGGTTTTTCATAATCGAACTTGCTATCTCTTCTATATCTATCGAAAGAATATTTTCATCTGCAATCTGGCCTAAAGACTCGATTATTGAGTTTTCTGATATAGTCTCTAAGCCGCTTACCCTAACTGCATCGATCTTGGTAAGTCGTGGCAGCGATATAGCCGCTCCAGCCGATAGAACACATAATAAGGTAATTGCAATTAGGATATGTAAGCTTCTATGTCTCTTCGAAGCCATCGATGTCTTGGCAGGCTTTACGGACTCACTGAGTTTTTCGGCTTGTACAGATAGGGCAACAGAATCTTGTGGAGCACGCCTTATGAATGGATTAACGGAAATCTTTGTCGCGGATAGGGATTGGGCTTTCTCTTCTGTTGCTCGATGAGCTTGTTCTGAGGAGGTATTTATTCTCTGTGATATTTGGATCTTCTCGCCCGCATTTATTCTGGTCCCCGAGCTTTTCGCCGTTGAACTGCCAGGGAGGGCAGTCTCACAGCGTGTAGTGGCCTGGATGATATCCATAGAATAATTATCAGATTTCGAGAGAAGCGAATGCGTTCCCTTTTTTCTCAGGGCTTTTGTCTCATTGCCCTGTTCCTGCAATCTGACATCAGTCATATGCCGCCCCTTCTTTTCTTAAGGCTGCTCTCATGCCTGTCTCAGTTTGACCACTTCGAGAGAGATTGATGAGAATGCCACAAGAAATTGCGCTCATAAGTAGTGCCGAGCCACCAGCTGAAAAGAAAGGAAGGGCTAGACCGGTAGTTGGCATCACTCCAGTAACAACAGCAAGATTCAGAAGAACCTGCAAAGATAAGAGAGTTATCATTCCAAAGCCTGCAAGCCTAGAAAAGTAATCTGATCCAATAAGTATTCTGCCCGCCCGTATCAGTATGAAGGACCAAAGCCCCATAACCACCAAGACACCCGCAAATCCAGATTCTTCCACAAATGCCGCAAATATAAAGTCAGATTGAACTTCTGGAATGGAGCTGATTTTTAGTGTGCCAAGTCCGACACCCTTCCCCCAGACGCCACCGGAACGAATCGCTCTGAGTGCGCTATACATCTGATAATTCACTGTTTGCGTGTGCTGTTCTGGCATGAGAAAACCAACCAGGCGTTGTACTCTATACTGCGAGGAAAAGATCATAAGAGCACCATAGAGAATCAAAAATAATGCTAGGTTGCTCATGAATAGAAATGGAGTACCTGCGAGATACAGCATTGCAAATGCAATGGCGAGTACTAGAATAGAAGTCGAAAAATCCTGTTGAAGAAAGATCAGGACTGCGGATATGATCACAAGGACAATCGCAGGCAAAGCAACCAGACCCGATTCGACAAGTCGCTCTTTCCGTTTTTCTAGAAAAGATGCGAGATACAACACCATTACCGGTTTCCAGATTTCCGAAGGCTGAAGACTGAAAGAACCGATCCGGATCCAACGGCGTGCCCTATTGATTGTCATCCCCAGAGGGCTGAATATTGGCAAAGAAAGACCAATTACGCATAAGACGACTGCAACAGGCAAGACCGCACGCAGGAGCTTCATTGGAATAACCGCTGCTACGGCCATACAAATGAGCGATGCCGCATAGAGAATAGCTTGTTTGATTATTACCGAGTTAGGTCCCCCATTGCGTATGGCAAAACCGATTGAGCCAGACCACAGGGTCATTATTCCTATCAATGAGACTATAATTATTGCGCAGACCATTTGCCAATCTATTCGATGTGAGTCTATACGCAAGCTCTTGCTTTTGCTCTCTTCTTTCATCTACCAACAACCTCATTGAATCTTCAGCGTTGACAATGCAATCAAGGCAAAAATACCTCCCATAATCCAAAACCTCACGACAACTTTTGTCTCCTTCAAACCACTTAGCTCGAAGTGATGGTGAAGAGGTGCCATGAGGAAAAGCCTTTTCCCCTTGGTCAGCTTGAAGTAGACCACTTGCAGCATTACGGAGCCAATCTCGACCACAAAAACACCACCGATGACCAAAAGAAGAATTTCTTTTTTAACCATGAGCGAGAGTACAGCTAGGACTCCGCCAAGAGAGAGAGAACCGACATCTCCCATGAATATCTCTGCCGGATGAGCATTAAACCATAGGAATCCTACACAGGCACCTAACAAAGCAAAATTGAACACCGTGAGTTCGCTCGCCTGCTTGATATATGGAAGCCCCAGATATTGCGACCAATCTGCTCGGCTAGTTACGTATGTCAGGACAGAAAAAGCCAGGACTGCAAAGATTACGAGCCCCACGGCAAGACCATCTAGCCCATCGGTTATGTTGACCGCATTCGACCATGTGGCAACATAAATAATGGCTATTGGCAACCAATATACTCCGAGATCTACGACATGGACCTTGAAAAATGGAACATATAGCTTTGTTATAGAAGGACCTGTTGCGCGATAAATCGAATAGACAATTATAGTCGAGACAATGAATTGTAGGATTAGCTTTTGAACAACAGAGAGTCCATCCGAGCTATGTTTCTTAATCTTGAGGATGTCATCCGCAGCTCCGATGAGGCCAAAGCCTATAAGCGCCGAAAGTGCGATCCAACAATATACGCTTGATATATCTATCCATAACACAACAGATATCAAGACCGACAATATTATCAAAATACCACCCATAGTGGGTGTTCCTGTTTTCGCCAAATGACTCTGAGGTCCGTCCAATCGCACCGATTGCCCAAACTTGAGCACCCTTAACCGATCGATAAGCCATGGGCCCAAGACATAGCTAATCAAAAGAGCAGTGACTGCAGCGTAAGCGGATCGGAAAGTCAGATATCTGAAAATATTGAAAGGGGTAAAATATTTTACTAAAGGAAGAAGAAATTCACGAAGCATGACATCCTCCTTTGCTCGATTCAGACAAATCTATGAGCCCTTTTTCCTGGAAAGCGTGCGAGATCCTTTCAAGAGCCATACTTCGCGAACCCTTTATGAGAACAAGATCACCTTCTCTAACATAACTGGAAACCGTATCAATCAGATTCCCCATGTCTGTCGTATGCATCAAGACGCCTCTAAAAGCAGCTTCTTTGAGTGCGGCTTCGGCTGCTTTCATTTCTTCTCCAAAAAGAAAAACAGCCTCTGGCTTCATTTCTGCCACCATAAAACCCACATCGCGATGCGCATTATCGCTTTCTTTTCCAAGCTCCAACATGGAACCGAGGATCAAGACTTTGCGATTCGTCGATGATATTCCAGAAAGGAAGTCGATCGCGGCAGCCATGCTGTTGGGGTTTGCATTGTAATAATCCTGAAATACAGTGATCTTGCCTTTACAGATTTCCGAGCGACCAAAAAGAGGCTGCACTTTTGAAAGCCCCTGAACCGCTAAAATCGGATCAAGCTCCATAAGTATCGCTATCGATAAGGCAGCACATGCATTTAGGAGATTGTGTTTGCCGGGAAGACGGAAATCTAAGGTCTGACCTTTCCATTCGATTTTCCAACCATCCAGACCTTTGTTCTCGATGCGCCCAAGTCCCTCAGTACTACGAAGCCCAAAATAATAAACAGAACCTTTCACTTTTGAAGAAAGGTAGGTTCTGTAGTCGTCGTCTTCCCATAACAAGGCCTTTTGTTGGCCATCGAAATATGAGAATATCCTGCTTTTTTCCCTTGCAATTTCGTCTCTAGAACCAAACATGCCAACATGTGCCGAGCCTATATTGGTTATGAGCGCAATTTCCGGCTCGTACATTTTGGCTAGCTCGTCCATCTCACCCTTGCGATTGATGCCCATCTCAAAGATGCCTATCTTATGTCGAGGTTCAATGCCAAAAATGGCAAGAGCAAGCCCAATATCAGAATTCAGATTTCCAGGACTCATTGCGATGCTCTCTTCTGGGAAGCATGCTGATAGCATAGAAGCAATGCATTCCTTGGTAGTTGTCTTACCGCTAGATCCTGTCACTCCAATTCTGAGTAGATTCTGCCTTCTTCGATATTCCCGAGCCGCATTCTGAAGGCCAGAAAGAGGAGAATCAATAAGGAGAAGACAGGTTTCCGCAACAAGACCGCTATCTCGAATTGAAGCAATAGCCGCATCTTTTTCATCTATTTCCGCAAGAATTGTCCTTGCTCCATTTTTGATTGCCTCGAGAATATGATGATGACCATCTGTTCTCTCGCCCTTGAGAGCAACAAACATGCTGTTTGGCTCTACTAGCCTCGAATCGGTGACAACGGAACATATCGGAGTATTAAGCTCGCCCTTACAAGTGGCTCCAATGATACCAGCAAGTTCGCCCGCGTAGAACAAAACCTGCTGGTCGGAAGCGATGCTATTGTCTTCCATTATTGCTCACCTCCGAAGCCTTCTGTTCCTGTCTCTCGGTTACGATGATACGCTGTTCCGGAGTCGCGACTATCATTCCTTTTCTGATTGCGGCTCTCTCAATACGCTCCAGGTTGGCAAGTTTTGTGATATCTGCATCCAATTCTCTGCCCACTTTTAGCAGATCCAGCTCAGCCCGCTCTAATTCTCTTACTTCGGCTCTCAAAGCAGCATAGCGCGTTGTTTGATACACCAGGGCTATAAACAAAAGGCAGATTATTATTCCGGAAAACCAAAAGCGCCTTGCATTCATTTCTGTTCCTCTCGAGCATTTGCTCGAATGGCTCGAAATTTAGCGGATCGTGATGAGGGATTATTTCGTAGCTCTTCTAATGTTGGAGACTGGGGCTTTTTCCATTCGAGCGAAAAGTGGCTATTCTTGGCTTCTTCCGCGAATATGTTCTTGACAATGCGATCTTCTAGTGAATGAAAAGTTATCACCGCACAGACGGCTCCGGGGCTGAGCAAATTCAGAGCATCGATACAAGCTCTCTCAAGACGACCAAGCTCATCGTTGACCAAGATGCGAAGCGCTTGAAATGTTCGGGTTGCGGGATGAATGCGTCCGTTGCGATATTTGACAGGCACTGCACCAGATATGATCGAAGCCAACTCAGATGATGTACGGATACGTTCTTTCTTCCTCTTTTGAACTATCGCATGCGCAATTTGTCTGGAAAAGCGTTCTTCTCCAAATTTGAAAATTGCATCCGCCAGTTCCATTTCCGAAAGTCGGTTGACCAGTTCTCCTGCGGTACACTGTGAATATGGATAAAGACGCATGTCCAATGGCTCATCTGCATAGAAGGAAAAACCTCTTCCTGAGCTCCTAAGCTGATACATCGAGATACCAAGATCGAATAGTACGAGAGAAAATCTTGATTCGCCATTCTCATTGCAAAGACAGGAAGAAAAGTCACCGGGAATGCAATAACCAGCTCTCTTATTTCGAATGTCAGAAAGAACCTCATCATAGTAACCATTGATTATTAAAAGCCTATCTGCAAACGGCTTAAGTCGCTCGGCAGCACGATTGCAAGCATCTGGATCTGCGTCGATGCCAATGCAACGAAGCCCTTCATATTTTTTTAAGAGCGCTTCGGCATGTCCGCCCGCTCCAATTGTGCAATCTACATAGAGGGTCATGGGCTTTATTGTGGAGGCAAGATTGCATAGCTGTTCCAGCATTACTGGCGTATGTAAGAAAAAATCCATGCCGCTCTCTTTATCAGAGTAGGGTTTTTGCGTTCGTATCATGCGCTTACCCTGCATAGACAATCCCTCAAGAAAGTGTAAGCCCACCAAGCTCTTCGGCAGCCATAAGGAACTCCGATTGTTTTTCTGCCATATAGGCTTGATATCTCTGACAGTCCCATATTTCGATATAACGAGAAATGGCAAGGATAACACACTCTTTCGATAATCCAGCCCATTCTCTCAGGCTTTGAGGAATAAATATTCGACCCAGTTTGTCCACCTCTACTTCTTGGGCAGGAGCAATGATTCTTCGCTGTATTAGGCGCGAACGGGCTTGAAAAAGACTTGTGGTGGCAAGAATCCGCTGAGAAAGAACTTCCCATTCTTCAGGCACAAAGAGCCATAAGCAAGGGTCAACCCCCTGCGTGAGTACGAGCGTCGACGATAGATTAGCTCGCAAGCGGGCAGGAAGAGAAAGACGGCCTTTCTCATCAAGAGTGTTTCTGAATTCACCGGTCAAAGATTTCATTCCCACTATTTCCTACCATTTACCACAATTTACCACCTATTTATCATTTTAAGCGCTAATCTTGATGTGTCAACGAAACTTTAGGAAAAAGAATCGACAGAAAACAAAAACCTATCTTTTTTGGCTATACATATGTATAGGGTCATGAGATTTGGCAGTATGGAAATTTTCAGTCAAGCAGAGTATCGACCAACGAGGCAATCTTGCTGGAATCGATGCCATCTATGGGCCGGATATATATTCTGATTGTTCTCAACGCTTCAGCTACTTTTTCCACTATATTGGGACAAAATAGAGTTGAACGCTGATCAAAAGGTTCGAAAGAATTGTCCACTTGAACCATCAAATCGGTTTCTAACTTGATCCGCTCAGGAATATCTATAACTACATCATTTTCTGCTATATCCGCCGCTTGAGCAAGCGCACTTTCCGCTTCCGTGCGCTTTACGATATCCAATAGGTCTCTATGCAGAGGGTTGGATTCATCGAAAACATGTTCAGCCGCAAGCTTGTATACTCGTTTCTCTTCAGCTTCCCTTGCAAGCCTAAAAGGAGGGAATCTAGGACTACTCATAAGCCTATTGAAATTCGTATCATCGATACCATACAGTTGCGAAGGTAAAAGGACATTAGAAGCCAATCCCAGGTACACTGCCTTTCTGACCATGGCTGTTGCGGCTCTTACAACGGAGTGCCAGTAAACAGCGCGATACATTTGATACTTTGCAAAGATCAGGGCTTCAATGCTCATTTCACCTTTCAAATCGATGGCAAGTCTGTCATCATGCACTATGAGTCGTCGCATTATGTAGTCAGCATCTTGTATGCCATATGGAACGCCACAATAGAATGCATCACGCGTCAAGTAATCGATTTTATCTGGATCTAGTACACCTGATAAAAAAGAGCAGAAAAGAAGCGTCTCTCTGCTCTTATTCTCTGTTCGGTCGGGATCTATGATAGATGCGGTCTGCTCAGGGTCCGCGCCACATTCAAGAATGTGCTCTCTTAGAGGACTTGAAATTATCATTTCTCCAGCAAGAGCTTCATGGCGCTCAAGGGGAAGTTCTTTTAGAGAATGCGCATAGGGATAATGCCCGATATCATGGCAAAGAGATGCAACCAAAAAAGAGCGAAGCCCTTCCTTGCTGACAAAGTCTATTTCTCCCTTTTCAACTAAAGCCAAGGCCATACGCCGCGCTATATGATATACTCCGAGGCTATGAGCTTTCCTGGTATGCGTTGCGCCGGGATAAACCAGCGCCACTGGTCCCAGCTGTCGGATTCGGTCTAAAACCATGAAGGCTTTGGATTGAAATAGCGCATGGAGCGATGAATCCATGTGCACATCTCCCCATACAGGATCTCTTACCACAACATCGAAGCCATGCAAGAGTGCATTCAAGAGCGAAATTTCCGACATGTCCGAATCAGCCTCTTTTTCAAAGAGTTTTCAAATGGTCTTTATGTCTATGAATCGACGATTCAATTCTACCAGCCACCTATCAGATCATGCAACTCAGTTGACTGGTCGTAAAAAAATAGTCTGAGCGCCGACTCCCCATAATGCTACCAAAATGCTGACTATTATGCCCGCCAGAATGACACCTCCGGCAATGGCGAAAAAAGCCTTCTTATGCGAAAGCCCAAGTATCCATGCACCCAAAGTCCCTGTCCATGCACCCGTTGCTGGCAGGGGTATAGCCACAAAGAG
The DNA here is from genome assembly GCA_012516755.1 of Treponema sp. GTDB lineage: Bacteria > Spirochaetota > Spirochaetia > Treponematales > Rectinemataceae > Rectinema. The sequence goes on along the minus strand of JAAYWE010000065.1, from coordinate 1,085 downwards.
CAAGAGACCCCAATAGCCATATTTTTCCACTTTTGTGTGTACCTTAGCTCGCGCTCTATTCACAACTCTGTCGAAGAATCGCTTATATTGCGGAATCTTATATAAGAGTCTATGAAGGCTTTCCAGGAATAAAAAAGCTATAATTGGTATACATATATTAGCGGCAATAGATATGATAGCTGCAATAGGAATGGAAAATCCCTTGTAAACGGCGTATGGAATTGCTCCCCTCAATTCCGACACTGGAAGAATCGAAAGAACAATCGTCCTAATGAGGTCTGCATTCATCACGGGCACTATAGCGACCTCGCTTCAGTCTGTCTATAGAAAGAGCAAATAGATGAAAACTAGGGCTATGTTACGCCATCTTGGAATGCCAAAAATCGCAGAACGTCACTGTGCATAGCCTCGCTTTAGCTATTCGATCCGATTTCTTTCAAAACTCGATAAAAATCTGCAGGATATGGCTCTATCCAGATAATTCCTGGCAAAGCGCGGAAAAATGTCATTTGACGCTTTGCGTATTGCCTTGTGTGCAATTCTATGGCACTGGATATTCTTTCGATCGGATCCTCTTCGAGTTCGAAAAATTCGCGATATCCAATGGCTCGAAGACCCGGATCCTTAGAACTATAGCCCAGACTCTTAAGTTTCTCAATTTCGGAAGCAAGACCTTCCTTCATCATGGCTTCAACTCGTTCATGGATTCGTACATGCAATTCCTCACGACTTCGCGTTATTCCAATAACAATGAATTTTCTACCTGAACGAATGGCCTTCTTAGGGGCAAATAGACTTGGCGGTTTTCCTGAGGTCCTGAGAATCTCGATGGCTCTTGTAAGTCTATAGATATCTCGCTCATGAATTCGAGCGGCGGCATTGGGATCAACCTCCGCAAGCTCTTCTCTTAAGACTTGAGGCCCGAATTCATCCAGATCTCTACCAACCTGGGCACGAATTGCTCGGGAGCTTGGCGGAGAAGTGGGCAAGCCACAGATGAAATTCATGAGGTAATAGCCAGTTCCACCACTCAAAATAGGCAAAATCCCTTGAGCTGAAAGCTGATTGCACAATGCATCGGCTCG
>JAAYWE010000064.1 GCA_012516755.1 Treponema sp. | reverse complement strand
GGGGCTTTGCTATTGTATGGAGACGAGTTCGATTTCGAAAACCAAAAAGGAGTTGGGCGGTATTACATCACCGATGCTCTGTGCGCCATAGGCAAGCTCTGGAGGTATGATTATCATTCGTTTTTCTCCTTTTCTCATAGTGCTTATTACAAGATCCCAACCATCAATTACTTCTCCTTGCCCAATGGTAAATGCAAAAGGGCTACCAGAAAGCGCAGATTGGTCGAAGACAGTGCCGTCTAGGAGCATACCTTTGTAGATCACTGAAACCTTGCTGCCAGGTGCAGGCATAGATCCGAAGCCCTTGCGTACGATTTTTTGGAAGATACCATTTTCATCGACCTGGAGGTCAGGCCATTTCTGCGCGATGAGCTCGAGGTCGGAATCGCGTTTTTGCTTATTGAGGGCATTGAGTGTGGCATAGGCAGCGCTGAGTCTTTGATCCCAAGCCTGCTGAGAACTATCGAAGGATTTTGCCTTAGTGCCTACTCTTTGGATTGTGATTGATTCGATGCGATCCCCTTGCTGAATCTGTTTCACGACATCCATGCCTTCGATGACTTTTCCAAATACAGAGTGCTTACCATCGAGCCATGGAGCCGCCTCCAGAGTTATGAAAAATTGGCTACCATTTGTGTTAGGTCCGGCATTGGCCATAGAAACGACGCCAGGTCCATCATGCTTTAGTTCAGGCACGATTTCGTCGGGAAATCGGTACCCGGGCCCGCCTGTACCATCACCAACAGGATCTCCCCCCTGCACAACGAAATTGGCAACAACCCTATGAAAAGTCAGCCCATCATAGAAATGCTTGCCTTTGGTTGCATCGAGAGATCCTTCCGCAAGTCCGACAAAATTGCCTACCGTCATGGGTGCTTTCTCGAATTCGAGGGTTATGACTATCGTTCCTCTATTTGTTTTCATAATTGCATACATACCATCCGGGCGAGCCGTCTGTGCGCTGCATGATTGAATCGGAACTGCTAGAAGTGTTAGAACGAAAGCGAGTGGCATAAAGCGCTGCTTCATCTGAAAGACTCCTAATGGGTTATAAATTTTGCGTATGTTCGCATCGATCTGCGATCTTGCCTATGATATTATGCGGTATAAATGGAGAGGTCGGCAAGGAGGAAAAGCTGATGTCGGAATATCGCCGCCCAACATGGGATGAATATTTCATGGAGGTTGCCAATGCTATTGCTAAACGAGCCACTTGCGATCGCGGTCGCTCAGGCTGTGTCATAGCGAAGAACAACCAGATTCTGGCTACAGGATATGTGGGTGCGCCTTCTGGATTGCCGCATTGCGATGATGTGGGTCATCAGATGAGAAAGATGCTGCATGAGGATGGCAGCATAACCGAACACTGTGTCCGAACCGTGCACGCAGAGCAGAATGCTATCTGCCAGGCAGCGAAAAAAGGTGTTGCCATCGAAGGAGCAACTCTCTATTGCCGCATGACTCCATGCCGGACATGTGCAATGCTCATAATAAACTGCGGCATTGTCAGAGTTGTCGCTGAATATCGCTATCATGATGCAGAGGAAAGCGAGGCAATGTTCAAAATGGCTGGCATCGTACTCGAATATGTGCATAGAGAGGTTCTTCAATACTCAAGACAATGAATGAAAGAAGGCCGGTCAAAGGGCTCTATTTTTTGAAATATTCGCAGAAGCCCGTTGTAGAAATAGCGAATTCCCGCTAGCATAGCACATTGTGGGAATAACGATTGTATTTCTTGGTGAGATTGTCGGAAAGACCGGTGTATTCACCGTAAAGAGCACTATGCCTGAGATCAGGCAGCGCTTCGAGCCCGACTTTATCTTTGCAAATGCAAACTCTGCAACGGGATGTGCGGGCTTGGGTATCCAGCATGCGGTCTATCTTCGCAAATTGGGGATCGATTGCATAACTATGGGTGAGGCTGCTTATTATAAGCCAGACATGACTGAATTCTACCCTAAAGCAGGATGGGTTCTAAGGCCGGCTAATCTTCCCGAGGGGGATCCCGGACGCGGGTGGAGGGTTTTCGAGAAAAATGGCAAAAGAGTAGCGGTTGTCATGCTTCTTGGGCAGTCTGGATTTGCAAGGATCCATGCAAACAATCCTTTTTTGGCAATAGATCAGCTCAGCAATTTCCTGCACAAGGAGACCGCCTGCATAACCGTCAATTTTCACGCTGCAACTACCGCTGAGAAGCTGTCTATGGCAAGGCACACGAATGGAAAAGTCTCCGCGATGCTTGGTTCGGGAGGCAAGGTGCTCACAGCAGATGCTCGCATTCTCAGCAAAAAAACGGCTACTATTACCGATCTGGGCAGAACTGGCAGCATGCTATCTGTAGGAGGCCTTGATCCGGATGCTAAGGTCAAGGAATTTTTGACCGGTATACCGTCATGGTCAAGAGAAGCCAGCGCTCAGCCGGAAGCACAAGGAACATATATCTGCTTCGATGATGACGGGAAGGCGATTTCGATTGAACCATTCCGCATTT
>JAAYWE010000063.1 GCA_012516755.1 Treponema sp. | reverse complement strand
AATTCATAGCGGAGCGTGATATTACAACCAGCAGTGAGTTGCTTCACATTGCCAAGATTTTTCTCATTTGAATAGCCTGTAGGGCCTGCTGTTGAAGGAAGATGGAAGCCGCAAGCGCCACGATCTTCATTATGGGTTATCCAAATGACATGGTGATCGAGCTCAGGTTTCTGCTGGCGCACCCAGCGAACAGTAGATTGGGAAATCCACAGTGGTTATGAAGCTACCAAGGATCTCTTCGAGCATAAAGGAAATGCAAGACCAACTGCGATTATCTACGGCAACACTCAGCTACTTCTTGGCGGATATAAGGCAATTCGAGAGAAGGATCTTTTGATTCCTCAAGATGTTGCCGTTGCATCATTCGAACATCCTGACATAATCGATGCCCTTACTCCCTGTCCTACAACACTCGAAAAGGTCGAAAAGAGAATAGGCCTAGCGGCTGCAGAAATGCTTCTATCTCTTATCGAAACAAAAGCGAAAATGCCATTGCAAGAAATTCTTATTCCAAGCCAACTGATAATAGGTGAATCCTGCGGATGCTCTATGCGAAGCCAAAATCCTTAATCTTGGATTTAAAGCATATATCGAGAATTGAAACCTAAGTTCAGTTGAATCTAGAATTTCAAAGTCGTGCTATAGAAGATATGGTTTTAATCCCCCTTCTTTGCTCTGCCTAATACTGCCTAATACCCCAGATAGTCTCTTTTCTTCCAGAGATGCTGAATTACGAACTTTTCGCCTTTTGGATCTCGTGCCTTTACCAGATTTATGATGCGCCAGTGCTCTTCCTGGGTTTTTCGAGCTATTTCGGGGTTCATGGTTTGCAGAAAAAGGTGCGAAGATTTTAGGTTGAGCCTTTCGAAGAAGTTTTCGAGCAATTCGTTACCAGACATTCTTATAAATTCTCTGTGAAACCTATAATGGACTTCTGCATACGTCATCATGTCGATAGGAGCCGTAACAATGATATCGTCCATTGTGCTATTGAGAGCTTCCATCTCTGATGTATCGGCTCCTCGCTCGACTGAGAGCCTAAAAGCTAAGCCTTCGAGATAAGCCCTTACTTCTATGAGATCGAGGTAGTTCTTGCCTGAATAAATGCGAACATAGCTACCGGATTTTGGTCTGACAACAATTAGTCCATCTTGCTCTAATTTTTTGAACACTTCTCTGATTGGCGTTCTAGAGCATTCGAATTCCTTTGCCAGAGCGTTTTCGGAAAGTTTTTGTCCGGCAAAATAATACTCATCAAGAATGCGTCGGCGGAGAACTGAATAGAGTTCTTCGACATTATTGGCGATATCTGTCATGGTGTTTCGGGTCTAGATCCCTCCTATATGCGTAGCAGGATTGGATCGGAAACCTCCTCCTTTGAGAGTTCATCCTTTGGGAGTTCATCTAGCAAGCTGATTACTTTGAGCATGCAACGCGGAATATGAAAGCATACTTTATAATGGTTCCCTTTTACAGTATTTGCTATGGAGCCATCGCGATGCAGGTATCCGAACCATTCTCCATAGACCGGATCTGGGAAATGAGAGAATGTATATTCATGGATCGTTTCGAACCATCGTTCCCAGCGCCTGTCTTTAGTCAATACGTAAGCCATAAGTGTAGCGATAATAGCTTCGCAGTGAGGCCACCAATATTTCATATCCCATTCTATCTGTGCGGGCTGTCTTCCTTCGGCATCTAGGAAAGAGAACAAGCCACCAAACTCGGTGTCCCATCCTAGCTCGAGCGACCAGGAAAGAAGATCGATAGCCTTTTTCATCAGAGCCTTATCACCTGTAAAATGGGCTTCGCTCATAAGAAACCAGGAGGTCTCGATAATATGACCGGGGTTAATTGTGCGTCCTTCGCATCCTTCTGTGATTTCTCCCTCTGGACCTACTGTCTCGAGCAAGACTTTTTTTTCAGGCTTTACGAAATAACGGAAAAGCTCTTCTATGCGATCTTGTATTCTGCTTGAGTAGATAGAGGCATGCTCTGGATCTGCATCTCGAAGAACTTGAAAGACATTTATCATTATCATTGTATCGGAATGGCCTCTCATTGGGCGCAGCGCTGGATTGATTTTCGGCTCGAGCTTTCCTCTAAAGCGGTCGTATACTGCCAGCGTGTCTATTGCTTTTCTAAGGTAGGATGAATCTCCTGAGGCTTTGGAATACTCCGCCAGGCCGATAATTGCGAATGCCTCGGAGAATAGATATCGCCTGAGTACCAAGGGGTTTCCATTCCGATCGAGTTCGAAATAAGCCCGACCTTCGGGGCCAGCAAGCACTTTATCTCTTGTAAAATCAGCGCAGCATCTTGCGGCAGAGAGCCAAGTATCTCTAGGTTCCAGATCATTATAGAGAGCAGAGAATATCCAAGTTGCACGCCCCTGTGCCCATCCACCCTTATCCGTAGAAAGGGGTTGTCCCTGCCGATCTAGAAAGTCTAAAAGGCCGCCTTTTTCCTTGTCTATGCCATGAGAAAGCCAGAAAGGCAGAACATCATCCGTGAGCTCGCGATAATAAAAATCCCTCAATTCATATATGCGCGATACTGTCATAGCAGTTTCCTCTTTTGATTTGGGCATTGACAATTATTCAATATTACCAGATTGAAATAATTTGAACAGGGTTTGGACATTTGAAATGTGAAGCAAGGCGTGAGCGCTTTTTTGGGTTCAAATAGTCCGGATTTAATTGGAATTATGCGCATGACATGTATACTACTTTGAAATTTATTAGATGTCAACGAAAATAGGATATTCCTCTAAAATGTAGGTTGAATTGATAGCGAAAAGATCCTATCGAAAATCAAAAAATATCATTAAATCGTTAAATTATAATGATAAATAATATTTTCAAATATATTGCATAAACGCATAATTGTGATTCGGCTAAAGGCCCAAAAATAAATAATGATAGAAATCTTGTATGCCTGATCAAAGAAAAAATGTCGAAGAAGTATGCATTCCGATCTTGACAATTTCAAAATCTGGATACATTCTATTATTCGAGATCTAAGTTCGCTACTTAGAATAATTGGTCTAAAAATGCCTTGATCATCACGGCGAAAGTAATTTTTAAGGAGGTTCGATATGAAAAAAACGCGGATCGCTCTTGTCGCGCTGATATTGTTTGCGACCTTTGTAGGAACAGCGTTTGCAGCTGACAATACGCTATATCTATTTACTCCTACGACTGGCGCAACAATGACCACGAAATTGGATCATCCGTGGGTAAATAGGGGAGATCTATGGAAAGTGCTCATGTTCCGCAGTCTTTTTTTGCCTGATCCTACGCTCACCACGGTATCGCCAGATCTCGCTTCTAGCTACCAGATTTCTTCGGATGGACTTACCTATACGATCACAATGAAAAAAGGTGCAAGTTGGCACGATGGCACTCCAGTTACCGCAGATGATGTTGTATTCAGTATTCAAACAGCGCTAAAAGCCGCACAGGTCAATGCAATATATACAGGCGTTTTTTCTCATATAGTAGGAGCGTCTGATTTTATTGCAGGGAAAGCCTCGTCCCTTTCCGGACTTACTGCGAAAGGCGATGTAATCACCATGAAGCTCGATGCAAAAGTCGGGAATGCTATAAGCGTGCTTGGTCAGTTTGCGATCATGCCCAAGCATCTTCTAAAGGATGTCAACCCTCTTGAATTCCAAAATGCGTCATTTTGGGCTCATCCTATAGGAAACGGTATGTACAAGCTCCAAGAATTCAATCCTGGCAATTATGCGGTATTCGTTCCCTATGAGAAATACGATGGGCCAAAACCAAAAATCGAACGAATTGTGCTCACCGCTATGGCCGATCCAATTGTGGCGGCTCAGTCTGGCAAGCTAGACCTCTATAACACCAATGCTACCGATCAGATATCCGAATTCAATAAAATGAAAGGATTTACTGCATATCCAGTGGATATCACCTTCTACAGATATTTTGTCCAGAATATCAAGGATGCTAACGGTGTGCCCAACAAGACGATGTCAGATATAAGAGTGCGAAAAGCTATTATGTATGCTATGGACACAAAGGCAATAGCTGAAGGCTTATATCCTGGATTGGCCAAACTTATCTATACCGGTGTTCCTACGAGCCACTCAGCCTATGATAAGAGTAGTGAGGTATATTCTTACGATCCTGAAAAGGCCAAACAGCTGCTCAAAGAAGCAAACTTCGATTTCAGCAAGCCTCTTAAGCTGCGTTTCTATTATGCAGATCAGACATCGATCAATTTTATGACAGCCATTGCGCAATACCTTGCTCAAGTAGGAATTAAGACAGATGTCCAAAAATTCCAGGGAGATGCGACAACAGAACTATATAAGGTAAAAGACTATGACATAGCCCTTAAAGGTCTATCTGCCTTTGGTTTTGAAGAGTGGTATGGTGAATATGCGAGCGACAACGTGAATTTTGTGAACATCTTGGGGAAAGATGGTTATTTCGATGCAAAAGTCAACGAGCTTCGCGAGACCACTGATCCCGTAAAACGCAACCAGATACTGGTCGACTTGCAAAAGCTCGAACAGAAATATCTCTATAAATTGCCGCTCTTTATTCTGCAGAATATTTATTATGTGAATACAGCCAAAGTCAAGACACCCGGTATATTCGGCAATCCTTGGTATAATTGGGATTACAAATTCCAGGATTGGGAGATAAAGTAAAATAATAAATTATATTCGACCTTTTTGAGTGATTGACTTCTAGCGATGTGTGTGAGGGCTTGTCTCTTGCACACATCGTTCTTTAGAGAATTATTAATTTGATTTCTTTTGGGTATTTTGGAGATGTTATACTATTTTATAAGGAAACTGCTCGCCATCGTTCCGATGCTGATTATCATAAGCATTATAGTTTTTGTTGGCATTCAGTTTTCCCCAATCGACCCTATAAGCTACTTAGCTTCTCCCGATATGGCGGCAAATGCAGCTAATCTAGAAGCATTGCGAGAACATCTTGGGCTAAATGATCCAATCTATGTTCAATATTGTAGATGGTTTGGCAATATACTGAAAGGAGATTTTGGCTACAGCATTGTCGATGGTACTTCCATTTCCAAAATCATTGCAATGAAATTGCCTGCTACTTTCGAGATTTCGCTTGTTGCACTCATAATATCGACCATTTTGGGTATTGGAATTGGAATACTTTCAGCTATAAAGCAGAATACAATCATCGATTATTTAGGCCGAATAATAGGTATCGTTGGCATTTCTATTCCACAATTTTTCTTTGGGATAATCCTAATTCAATTTTTCTCTATAAAGCTGGGCTGGCTGCCCATCGGCGGTAGGATAGAGTTCGGATATAAAACATGGTGGGACCATGTGCCTAATATAATTCTGCCCTCTTTAGCTCTTGGAATATCTATGACAGCTGCTCTTCTCAGATATGCACGCAATTCGATGTTAGATGTAATGAACAAGGACTACATAAAGACTGCGCGCTCAAAAGGCATTCCTGAGTGGAAGGTGTATATCAAGCATGCATTCAGAAATGCCTTAGGCCCAACATTGGTTATCCTCGCTTTCCGCCTTCCGATTCTAGTGGGAGGATCGGTTATGATCGAGGCAGTTTTCTCATGGCCTGGTATTGGTGCAATAATTCTCCAAGGTGTATCCGCAAGCGATTATCCAGTCATAATGATGACCACATTAATGATCGCGGCGGCAATGCTGCTTGCAAGTTTTCTAGTCGATCTGCTTATGGCGCTTCTCGATCCCAGAATACGATTCGAGCGATAGAAGGGGTTGCCAATTATGGATCAACAGAGAATAACGAAATCAAGTCTAGCTCTCAGGAGCTGGAATAAGCTCGTTAGAAATAAGCTTGCGATGATAGGTACCATTGTAGCGATAGCGATGATATTGGCATCGATATTCGCAAACTTCATTACTCCCTATAGTCCTTCTAAGATCGATTTTACAAATATGACAAAGCCACCGAGCTGGAAACATCTGATGGGCACCGATAAAATGGGCCGAGACTTGTTTGCCCAGGTTCTATATGGAGGTCGAATTTCGATCTATGTCGGCGTTGTAGGCGCTATACTTGGCTCTGCGGTAGGTATGATTTTGGGCTGTATTGCAGGTTGGTTCGGGGGCAAGATCGATGCCTTTCTTGTAAGGCTTTCAGAGATATTCTTGACTTTCCCTAACATGATATTGGTGCTGATCCTTGTGGCATTTGTGGGGCAGGGTGTAAACAATCTTATATTTATTTTCTTCATAACCGGTTGGATGACGCCATTTAGGATGATTCGTAATGAGTTCCTTTCGCTTCGGGAAGAGACTTATGTGGAAGTATGCAAAGCCTTCGGTATTTCGGATTTATCCATCATGTTCAAGCATATTTTGCCTAATACGATAAGCCCGATAATGGTTGCGACTACAATCAATATTGCTAACTATATCCTTCAAGAGGCGGGATTGAGTTTTTTGGGGCTGGGAGTTCCGATCACCGTACCCACTTGGGGCAATATTATGAATGCAGCGAGGTCGATTGAAGTAATTCGGAATTACTGGTGGATGTGGTTTTTCCCAGGCCTTGTGATTTCGATTTTTGTATTAGCCGTGAATTTCGCAGGCGATGGTCTGCGCGACGTGCTCGATCCTAATCTGTAGAAGGTATCCTAGAAGATGCAGCCAGGCAGACTTATTCTTGAGGTCAAAAACTTGCAGACAAACTTCCGCGTTGGCAACGAAGATATATCGATAATTAGAGGAGTCTCATTTTCTGCGCGGCAGGGAGAAACGCTTGCCATCGTTGGGGAATCGGGTTGCGGAAAGAGCGTTACGGTCCACTCTGTGATGCGTCTTCTTCCAAAGAATGGCAGACTGACAGGCGGTGAGGCTATATTTCATGATATAGACAATAATTATGATTTACATAACCTAGAGCCTTTTGGTAAGGAGATGCGAGCGATCCGCGGTAGAAAGATAGGCATGATTTTTCAGGATCCCATGGCATCTTTAAATCCTGTATACAGAGTTGGAGATCAGGTGGCTGAGAATCTTCTTCAACATTTCAAGATGAGCAAAAAAGAAGCTCGCGAGCGTATCGTAGAGATGTTTGCAAGCCTTGGCATACCGGACCCGGCTCGAAGGATAGATGATTATCCACATCAATTTTCTGGCGGAATGAAGCAGCGTGTGATGATAGCAATCGCCATGATATGTAACCCAGATCTCCTAATAGCCGACGAGCCAACCACTGCCTTAGACGTCACCATTCAGGCTCAGATCATAGAGTTGATGGAAGGCCTAAAGGATGAGCAAGGCAAAGCGGTCATTTTGATTACTCACAATATGGGTTTGGTTGCAGAGACGGCGGATGAAGTGGCCGTGATGTATATGGGCAGAATAGTCGAACGCGCACCTGTAGAACGCATTTTCCATAATCCCTGTCACCCTTATACCAAGGCTCTCCTTCGGTCAGTACCAGTTTTGGGCCATGGGAAAGCCGAGAGGTTGGAGACGATACGAGGTTCCACTCCTTCTCCTTCCGAATGCACAAAAGGCTGTGAATTCGCTAACCGCTGTGATTTTATGATGGACAAGTGTCGTGTTCTTGATGTTCCGGTATATGAAATAGAAGAGAATCATCACGTCCGCTGTATGCTTTTCGAGGATTCAAAGGAGTTGCAGCAATGAATTCGCAATCATATCAGCAACTGCCTGAGAATTGCAGTCAAGGAAATCCCGGACAAGAAGGAATCATCTTCGAGATTAGAAATCTTAAGAAGTATTATCCAGTTTTGGCTGGTTTTTTCCGCAAGACCGTAGGATGGGTAAAAGCTCTCGATGATGTGTCCATAACAATCCATGCGGGAGAGACGCTTGGAGTGGTTGGAGAATCGGGTTGCGGCAAAACAACATTCGGTAAGACAATGATGATGCTGCAGCATCCTACTTCGGGAGAGCTTCTTTTCCATTTTCCGGAAGGTAAGCGAGACCTTGCAAAGCTGAGCTCCAAGGAACTCATGCCCTTCCGTAGAAAAGTACAAATGATTTTTCAGGATCCTTTTTCAGCCCTCAATCCCTCTAAGAAAATATTCGATTCTTTTGATGAACCATTACGAGTTCATGGTCATGAGGATCCCAAAGAGCGCAAAGAGACAATAGTCAGAAACCTCGAGATGGTAAATCTCAGTGCAGACTATATGTATCGTTATCCTCATGAATTTTCGGGTGGGCAGCGACAGCGGATATGTATAGCGAGGGCTTTGTGCATAGGCCCGGAAATGGTTATCTGCGATGAACCTGTATCGGCACTCGATGTATCGATTCAAGCTCAAGTTCTCAATCTGATGAAAGACCTACAGAGACAGCTTGGGCTGACCTATGTCTTTATCGCGCATGACTTAAGCGTCGTCCAGTATATGAGCGACAAGATTATGGTCATGTATCTTGGGAAAATCGTCGAGATGGCGGATTCCATTTCGCTTTATGAAATGCCGCGGCATCCTTATACGCAAGCCCTTCTTTCTGCTGTTCCAATTCCTTCCATAGATGTAAAGAAAAAGAGGATAATCTTGCAGGGAGATGTGCCAAGCCCAATCGATAAACCCTCTGGTTGCGCCTTCCATCCGAGATGTAGAGATGCAATGGATATATGCAGGAGAATAGAGCCAGAATTCGCTCCTCTTTCGGACGATCCATCTCATTTTATAGCCTGTCATCTATATGGAAAAACAAGCGGAGAGTCCGAGCCAACCAGGAAGGGCAAAGCATGAACAAACCAAGAAAATATTTATTGTTCGATCGAGGCATCATTGATGGGCACCTATGCCAAAACGCGGTGCTCCGCCTGGCAAAAGCAGAAAAAGATACGAAAAACAACCCCATGATGACAGAGGAGTTTTTTGCCAATCCTTCCAAGCCCTGGGAAGTGCGCTACGATAATGGGTATCCTAATGTT
>JAAYWE010000062.1 GCA_012516755.1 Treponema sp. | reverse complement strand
TTGCAGTGCCTGGTACGGTTATTGGCATAGGATATATCCTTGCTTTCAATCATCCTCCTTTGGTATTGACCGGGACATTGACCATTCTCCTTCTAAATTTTGTGTTTAGATATATTCCTGTGGGAATAGAATCAGGTAAAGCGATTCTTTCATCTATAGATCCTTCAATTGAAGAAGCGGCCATCAACCTAGGAGCAGATGCGCGCAAGACTTTCACAAAGGTCACTCTTCCAATGATTCTGCCGGCTTTTTTTTCTGGACTTGTTTTTGCCTTTGTCCGAGGAATGACAGCCGTTAGCGCTGCGATTTTCCTTGTTTCCTCGAGATGGAATTTGATGACGGTTCATATCATGGCCCAGGTGGAATCTGGAAATCTGGGAGCAGCGGCAGCATATAGTTTATTGCTTGTATTGATTGTTGTAGCAGCGATATCGCTGATCAGATTTACCTTGAAGACACAGTATGCAAAGTTCGGTGGCTCAATGCTTCACTTCTAGGAGAATACATGAGTGTCAGGCTAATCAACATTTCCAAGGAATTTTCCGATCCTGAGCGTGAAGGTGGCAAAGTGCGGGCTGTAAGGGATTTCAATCTTGAAATTGCCGAAGGCGAATTCGTGACCTTGCTTGGACCTTCTGGCTGTGGTAAGACTACAACCTTGCGTATAATTGCTGGCTTCGAAACGCCGACTAAAGGGGAAGTGTGGATAAATGGCAAGAATGTCAATAATGATCCACCTAATAAGCGCGATACATCGATGGTATTCCAGAGCTATGCTATCTTTCCTCACATGTCAGTAGAACAGAATGTGGGTTTTGGTTTGGAGCTCAAAGGTCGCCCTAAAGCAGAAATCTCGCGTGAGGTGCGCCAGATCATGGAAGTGATGGGAATTGCTGATCTTGCTCATAGACGACCAGACCAGCTGTCTGGAGGACAACAGCAACGAGTGGCTCTTGCGCGATCAATAATCAATAAACCGAGTGTGCTCCTATTCGATGAGCCACTATCCAATCTAGATGCAAAGCTCCGGGAGCAAATGCGAGTTGAAATTCGCAGAATACAGCAGACTTTCAAGATAACAAGTGTATATGTTACTCATGATCAAGTCGAAGCAATGACAGTGTCTGATCGGGTTGTCGTAATGGACAAGGGATGCATGATGCAAGTTGGTACTCCCTTTGAGATATATTCCAGACCCTCCAATAGATTCGTAGCAGATTTCATTGGAAAAGTGAATCTGCTTCCCGTAAGATTCGAGCGAGAGGATTCCGGGAGATATCTTGCACAGGATGCGAGAGGAATGCGTTTTGAAGCGATGTCAGCAGTCCCGGGCTTAGAGCCTGATCAAGAAGCGCTTTTTATGTTAAGGCCTGAGTCCATCTATGTTGAAAGTGAGGAAAGCGCATCATCATCCGGGCCATTACGCATGATCCTAGCGCACGGTATTATCGACAAGGCTGTATACTTAGGATCAACGGTCGAATATGAGATAGATGTTTCGCTGGATCGGCCTATGCTTGCCGTTTCTCATGATCCTGTAAATGCAGGATTCTGGCGGCCGGGAGATGCGGTAGTACTTAAGTACAGTCCTCGCGCGGCTCATCTCTTGCCTTTTATGAATCCTTGAATAAAAATATCTGGATCTTTGCCATAAACCTTGCAGATATTATGCTCAGCCGCAAGATGTTCATATAGTGCATTAAATTATGAAAACAATCTCTATAGCCGCATAGCTTGACATATTCTGTAGAATTAGATAAATTATCGCAATAGAAAACAGATGCAGCGCCCCTATTTGGGCGCAAGCGCTGTAATTTGGGTTTTATTGGAGGATTGTATGAAGCTGGTAAAGGTAGTCGGTGTCGTACTCGTTGCTCTTCTGTTGTTCTCATGCGCGCCGAAGCTTGCTCAGAAGGATCTAGATGCAGCCAATGCACTATTCGCCGAAGCTCAGGAAGCTAAAGCCGATGTCTATGCTCCAGATGAATTTATGGCTGCCCAGGATGCCAAAGCCGCACTCGAAGCCGAGCTTGCAGCTCAGGATGCCAAGACCTCTGGAAAGTCTTATAAGCAGGCGAATGACCTTATAAAAGCTTTTGCAGATGCAAGTACAAAGGCCAAAGAAGCTGCGTCTACAAACAAGGAACAGGTAAAGAACGAAGTTGCACAGCTAATTGTGGATGTTGATGCTCAATACACCACTGTTCAGGCTCTTGCTCAAGCCGCGGCGAAAGACACAAAGAAGGCGGCAAAGGCAAAGCTCAACGTAAAAGATATCAACGCAAAAGTCGCTGCGATGAATGAAGAGATTGCCAATGCAAAAGCGGCAAATGATGCTGAAGATTTCGCGGCTGCTCGTGACAAGCTTAATGCGATCAAAGCCACTCTTGATGAACTTCAGTCAACCCTTGAATCTGCCGGATTTGCCGCTCAATAATAATAAAGTATATCAAGTAGTGGCACGAGCTATACTATAGAATAAAGAAGTCGGCAACGTTTTGCTATTCAAGTCATAGCTCCTGCATTTCGATAAAAGACCGCTCCTAAAGGGCGGTCTTTTGGTTTAATGGTATCGGAGACCAAAATGCGTTGGAATTGGCAAAAATTTCTTATATATTGGAAACATGCCTAGATTTGCTGGATCTTATAGAGTCCTGGCGGACAGCCCGCCTGATATGATTTCTTTCGAAGAATGCCTCGTAAGATATTGGAGAGGAAATGATGCTATTCTCCTTTTCTATGTTAATCCCCCGAGCGTGATAATAGGAAGGAATCAAAATTACTGGCGGGAAGTTGCACCTTCTTGTACGATCCCAGTTTTTCGACGTGCCTCGGGAGGAGGCGCAGTATACCATGATCTCGGCAATTTGAATTGGTCCATGATTGTTCCGAGGGAACTTCATTCGAAGGAAGAAGAGCTGTGCCTGATGGCTAAAGCGATTTCCAAGCTCGGAGTATATACACACATAGGAGCGAGAGGCGAGATCTTTGTGTCAATGCGCGATGGTGAAACAGAAGCAAAGATCTCTGGTACAGCTAGGTATTTTGGTACTCACAATGTGTTACACCATGGAACATTGCTTATATCTTCCAATCTGAAAACTCTTCATGCCTGTCTAGGAGGAATCAAGGTATTAGAGGATAATTCGATTCCATCGGTGCCAGCAACTCCGGTCAATTTGGTTGAATTAAAGCCTTCGCTCACGGTTTGCGAGATAATTTCAATGCTTTCTCTTGAACTTGCAGGAAGGGATCCCTGTGAGATAAGCCTTTCCGAATTTTGGAATAGCCGCATGCCCCATCTCGAGATTGCATTGAGAGATCTCGGAGTATTGAAGGGATATCTAGCATCAACCATAGACTATGAGGATTTCGAGACATTCAGGGCACATTTTAGTTCTATAGAATGGATTAAGGATCGAAGCCCCCCTTTTTCCATACTCCTTTCAAGCGATAACAGAAGAATAGTCCTGAAAATAGAAGGGGGCAGAGTGTCCAGGATACTGCCCTTCGAACCGGATGATTTTGGAGCCGCAAATCTTGCCGCGCTCCTTCAGACGAGGTTTATTGGTCTGCAATTCGATTTCGATACTGTGGAGTTGATTGGCAGGGTTGCGGATGATGAATTCGCATGGTGAGCCAAAGAGCTCATGAAAATTCCGCATTCTAGGCCAGAATTCTCTTCAGCCTCTCCTTGACCTCAAGCCATGACCGTTTTAGCATTGGTAGCAAGATTGGTCCGCCTTATTTGCTGACCTTACGAAAATACAAAGATAGCCCATAAAGGCAATCGACGGAATTCCAGGAGCAATAATCATGAAAGAGAGAGAATTCGACTTTATTGTAATCGGTGCGGGTCCAGGTGGTTATGTTGCTGCGATTCGTGCGGCGCAGTTAGGCCTTAAAACTGCGGTTGTGGAAAAAAATCTTGTAGGAGGAGTCTGTCTCAATGTGGGTTGCATTCCCTCGAAATCGCTGATCCACAACGCTCGGCTTTTTGCCGAAGGTGGAAAGATGTTGCAAAAAGCCGGTGCAAAGATAGATATGTCTGGCTTTGATTATGAGCCCATATGGAAGACTTCTCGCCTAGTTGCCGAAAAGCTCTCTAAGGGAGTCAATTTTCTATTAAAGAAAAATAAAGTAGAACTCATTCAAGGAACGGCCAAGCTCACTGGAGCAAGCACGGTCGAGGTAGAAGGAGCTGACGCCGCTATAGAGCTTAGGTCTAAAGCAATACTTCTTGCCACCGGTTCAAGACCGCGAATCATCCCGGGTTTCGAATTAGATGAAAAGCGCATCTTGTCTTCTACGGGCATATTGATGAAGAATACTCTTCCCAAACGCCTCTTTATTCTGGGCGCTGGCCCGATTGGAATGGAATTTGCTTATATAATGAATGCTTTTGGCGTAGACGTGACTGTTGTGGAGCTCTTGCCAAGGGCACTACCCTTAGAAGATGAAGAAGTCTCAAGAATTATTGAAAAAGAATTCCGTAATCGAGGTGTGACTATTTACACTGGTGCAAATGCTAAAAGTGCGGAAATCAGGAATAATGAGGTGGTCGTTCACGTAGTGGATGAACAGGCCAAGGCCATAGATATCTATGCGGACGCAGCTCTTGTTTCGGTTGGGCGTACGCCCAATACCGATAATCTTGGGCTCGAGCAGCTAGGAATCAAGACAGACCGGGGCTACATTCTAACGGGCGATTATCATGAAACCTCTTGCTCGGGTATATTTGCGGTAGGCGATATTACAACCTATCCTCAGCTGGCGCATGCGGCTTCCAAGGCTGGAGAGATTGTTGCCGAGAGAGTTGCGCATCTTTTAAAGGGAACTCCAAATCCGCAAGAGCGCAGTCTTGATAGACTTCATGTGCCGAGTGCTGTCTATTGCGATCCTCAAGTGGCTTCTTTTGGTCTGTCTGAAGCTAGTGCAAAGGAAAAGTGCATTGATCATCAAGTAGCAAGGTTTCCTTATCGGGGCAATGGGCGCGCGGTGGCAGAAGATGCTCCGGAAGGCCAGGTGAAGCTTGTTTTCGATCGATCGAACGGAGCGATTCTCGGTGCCTCGATTATAGGCGAAGGCGCGGCTGACCTGATCCATGAGCCTCTCCTGGCCGCGAATGCTGGGCTCAGGATCGATGATATCGCGGCTCTTGTGCATGCCCATCCAACACTGTCGGAGACGATTATGGAAGCTTCGAAAGTTGCGCTGGATAGGGCTATCCATATCTAGAGCAAAGGGATTTCTATGCTTATTGTATATGCTTATTATTGAAAATTATTATACGAGAAATTCCTATGGGAGGAACACCATGTTTGGAAAACATTCAAGCGCTGGCTTCCACGAGACATCGCCTGGAAATCGTATCAAGACTCTATGTTATGGCGAACATACTCTACTCGTCGAAGTCCATCTGGATAAAGATGCCGATCTTCTAAGGCATAAACACCCCTATGAGCAGACGGGCTATCTTGTTTCAGGCAAGATAGTTATGCACATCGAAGAAAAAGCAGTGGAGCTCAAGCCTGGCGATAGCTGGTGCATTCCTATGAATGCCGAGCACAAGGTGGATGTTCTCGAGGATAGTGTCGTCATCGAGGTTTTTAGCCCAACGCGAGAAGAATATATAAAATACAAGAATGATAATGATATTCTACAATGAGCATTAGTCATTCTTTTAATAGTACCTGGCTTACGCTTTACGGGAAGACAGGCTCAAGAAGCCGCTTCCAGATTTGAATCCTTTGTTTTCTTGCCCTTCTTGAGCTTCTTCTTGATTACTTCGAGATTCTTATCTTGTAATTCTTTACTCTTCTTTTTGGATTCGAGATAGTGGGGCATCTCACCAGCCCAGAGCTTTTCAGCCACAGGCGCCCATCTTTCGGCAGCTTGCACACACTTTGCCGTCAGATTATCAACATCTTCCCTATCTATGGGCTGCGTCGAATATGCTCCAGCAGCCTTTACCATCTCCGCAAGTTTCCCACTATTGTCCAAAAGAGGGCATGGCCTCAGGTGATTTTCGTTGAACGGTTGATTCTCGGCATATTGCTTGAACAAGGGTGAGCGCAGTGCATCCAGGAGAGATGTATTCTTGATGTTTACGTTCGAATAGTGAATAAACGCGCAAGGTTCGACATCTCCAGCAGCGTTGATATGGAGGTAGCTTCTTCCACCCGCAATGCATCCATTTACATATTGGCCATCGTTCCAGAAATCGATGAGGAAGAGCGGCCTTGTATCGCGCATCTTCCTGACCCAATGGAACATGTACTCGCGCTGTTCTGGAGTGGCTAAGAGACTAGTATCTGCATCTTTCCCCAGGGGCATATATGTGAATATCCAGCCAAACATGCAGCCTTGTTCGATCATAAAATCGAGAAATTCTTCGCTACCAACCGCTTCTGCATTCTTCGAATGATAGCATGCGCTAAATCCAAAGGGAGCGCCGTATTTTTTCATGTTCTTCATGCCTTGGACAACTTTCTGATAGGTACCTTTTCCTCGTCTAAAATCAGTAGCGTTTTCAAAACCTTCGATGCTGAATGCCAGTCCGAAATTCCCAGATTCCGCAAGTTCCTTTGCGCAAGCATCATCTATCAGGGTACCGTTCGTAAATGCCAAGAATACGCAGTCATCATGAACCTTTGCAAGTTTTATTAGGTCATCCTTTCTAAGCATCGGCTCTCCGCCGGAGTAGATATAGAAGTAGATTCCAAGCTCTTTTCCTTCTCTGATGATTCGATCGAGAAGCTCATAATCCATGGAATCGGTTTTGTCATACTCTGCGGCCCAGCAACCCTTGCAGTGCATATTACATGCACTTGTGGGATCCATAAGGATAGTCCATGGGATATTGCAATTGTATTTAACCTTCAGAACAGCAGTCTTATCTTGGCCGATTATTCCGGAATTGAAGACAAAATTGGTTAGAAAGCGCTTGCGAATCTTCGGATCGAGTTCGTAGAATGCCCTCATTATGAGACCTCGATAGGGATTGTTGGGATCATTCATCACCTCTTTTGCACTCAATAGCTGGCGCTTCATATCTTCACGGAAGGTGAATTTCATGAATAGATCTACGATTTTTGGGATATTCTTTTCAGGATCCTTGTTTAGGTAATTAAGAGCGATGTTCATCGCACTTTTCCCCAATGTTTGTGAGATGGAATTCATATTTCCCTCCTCTTTCTTTCTATTGTCAGCAAGAGCACTCTGTCAATATAACCACAAGGAATCTCCATGTTCGCTTTCAACAAAGCACCTTTTCCTACAATCATATTCCCAGCATTTGCAGGATCACTGCTATATTCTGCTGAATGAATGCTTTTTCAGTGAAAAGAGAATGCGTAATGCTGCTCTCTATAAGAGAAAAAAAGAGAGTCGTAACTACTGCAATCTGGACATAAGGCAGATTTGCATTCTCGCTAACAAAGAGATTCTCGATGTTTTTGCGAAGATTTACAGCAGAATTATCAAGGGTGGCAACAAGCTTGGTATCTTTTCGCTTGAGTCTCAGCGAAAGATCGAGGATGATCGAGGCGTTCTTCCCATCCCCGAAGTCGTTTGTAAAAAGCTGGTAAATTCGCTGGAGCTTCTGAGCTAATGTCAAGCTATCCTGATGGGCTATGAGCTCGATATTTTGAGTAATCGAGTTGAGCAATTCAACTACCGCATAGTGAAAGATCTCATCCTTATTCTTGAAGTAATTATATATATTAGAGCGGCTTAGTCTGCAGGCCGATGCTATATCGCTAAAGCTAGATTCATGATAGCCTTGCTTAGAAAACAGCATAAGTGCAGACCGGGCGATTTCTCGTTTTCTTTTATCATGATCCACGATCCTTGGCATAAGCTTTGTCTCCTAAATTATACTTTGGTGCAATTATTTATTCTGACAGCTATGTCAAATATAATTAGGCCAAAGACTTCTGTCAACGATTAATGACGATTCATGTCTTTGCTATCTCATTGAGTCATCGAGCTCGACAATACCAGGCAGAGAAAGTCGTTCAAGATACTCCAGGAAGGAACGGGGGCCTGTTGAGATGTGGATATTTTCAGTTGTTTTCCCTGCGAAATGCTTTTCCGTTTCCGAACAGATAATGGTCAAGGATGCATTTCCCATCGCTCGGTGCAGCGAGACTATATAGGGAGGAAGATCCTCTAAGTCCTTTCCTAATCTGGATGTTAAACCAGCAGGCCCCGCCCAAAGAATGGTTCGTGCGTTTTCGAGCAAAGCACCCAGAGCGTAGCTTTTATTAAGCCAGCCAGGATCCTTCGGATCGATTACGGTTATCTTAGCGGGGTAGGAATTGGTGAATGGCGCCAGGGATGCCGTATTACTGGGAAGAATCATTGCCATGGCATCGACTCTTGGAAGCATTGATGCCATTGCGCCGTATTGCGCTTCAATCTCGTCGCCACTGAATACCGCAATAAATGGTCGCTCAACCTTATTCAGCACTTTTTCGAGGATCATAAGCTCCTGCAAGACAGTGGGGCCAGCAATACTGGTCTGGATAAAACGAGGCACACCCACAATGCTTGCATGCCGGCGCAGGCATACATTGAATGCATCATTGACGAATATGCTATCGCTCAGCTCAGCAAGAGAACGAGCAAAGGCTTCGTCGTTGTCTTTTTCTCCCGTTGCATATCGGAGATTTTCCAGCATATTGATCCGATCTGGAACGATATCCTTCCTTGAGATCAATAAGCCGGATGAGCCAATGCTCACATGGTGAAATTTGACGACACTTCCCATAAGGCTTTCCAGTTTCTGTGCGATTGGCAGAAGGCTGTATGTCTCGTAAATTTGTTCGCGGGATATGCCTTGCAGGCTATGGGTTCCCGGATCTCCGCGGTGTGAGCAGATGATTGGCGTTGCGCCAGCCTCCAAGAGGTCTCTGATTACAGGAATCATTAGCGAAACTCGCATATCCACAACTTCGGGCTCGGAGTTCTCGCTGAGGTCGATGTTTGCGTCAACACGCACGAGCACATTGCGCTTATGCAGATCTCCGGCTTCCGCAAGACTTTTTTTTCGGAGACTTGATTCTCGCCGGAGTGCCTTCATCTTTGTAGAAATCATTGTCTCGACGATTTGGGCTGCTTCTCCGGCAGACTGCGCCTTAAGGATGGCTTCATGGATGCTGGAGACGGGCATACATGTGTCGGAGATGGGAGCAACACCTCGATACACTGCACCTGCATTGCCATCTATGGTTATTCGTTCTCCTTCGGTTAAGGCAATGTCTCCAGCACCATGAAAGATAACCTTACGGTGTTCATAATCGATTTCGATGTCCGAGCACCCGACAATACAGGCCTTATTCAGCGTCATTGCGGTGATGGCTGCATGCGATGTGCGCCCCGGATAGACCGTTACAATTGCACTTGAGAGATTGAAGATATTGAAATCCGTCGGTTTTGTATTGACAGCAAAGAAAATGACACTTTCCCGGCGCTTCTCCGCTTCCTTTAGTCGCTCGATAGTTATGATGAGTGTCCCAGAGACAACCCCACCGTTGATCGGTATACCCGTTGCCAGGGGTGGAACCCATTGTCTGAACCTAAAATCGGCCCTCGGTAATGGAATATTAGCGTACGCAAGTTCTAAGCTTCCGATGTTTTCCCTGTATTTATCGAGTGTTATGATTCCACGTTTCAAAAAGTCCGTGGCAGCCATCAGTTGTGCAAAGGATCCAAGTCTTGCCGCCCTCGCTTGCAGGAGATATAAGACACCATCCTCGACCGTGAATTCTATGTCGAGATCCTGATGATAGAATTCGATGAGATTCCTTTTGCATTCCAAGAGCTGACTGGCTATCTCCGGACAGATCTCTTCGATCGGTAAAGTGTCCAGGGAGCCCATGACGATTTCTTCCCCTTGAGCTCTGATTTTAAACTCACCAAAGAGCTTGTCCTCACCGGTGATGGGGTTGCGAGTCATGACTACACCACTCAGGCTGTTCTCATTAAGATTTCCAAAAACGACCTGCTGAATAGTCACCGCGGTTTCGATAGTCTCATGTGAGGCGAGAGTCTTGGAATATAGGTCGACAGTCTTTGAAGTACGCGAGCTGTAAACAAGCTCGATACAGGCAAAAAGCTGTTCTTCTTCATCGGTCAAAAAAGAAGGCCCCAAAAATGTAACCAGGAAAGACTCGAGTTCTGCCATCTTTTTGCGCTGTAGACAAAGGCCTGAGCCCTGATCCTCGAGTAGTTTAGTCTTCTGCGCAGCGCCTTGAGCGACGTCGTCTTTGTATCTTGTTCTAGGACATTGCCGGCTGAGATCCAGAGCGCTCTTGCAGTTCTCCAGAAATCGTAGATACAGAGTGTCGACGAAATCTGTCCCAAATTCTTTGGATAGTGCCGCTTGTACCCGGGGTACGAGTCCGATATTCATTATTGTCGACATCATGCCAGGCAGCGAAGTGAGAGCTCCAGATCGAACAGACAGAAGCAAGGGTTTGTCCCCATTGCCTAACATCGTGCCGGTTCTTTGTTCGAGCTCGCGCAACTTATCAATAATTCCTGCTCTGATATGATTGGTGTTTCGGCTCATAGCGGCGAGAAGAGGATAACTGAGAACAAAGGCTGGCGGAACCCGAAGGCCGATCTGCGCCATGTCGATGATACTGTTTCCCTTACCGCCTAGAAAGGGGCGCAGCCAAGCCTCGGGCTTGCGCCAGGTTGGTGCAATGTATGCGTCGATTCCCTTTTCTTCGATGCACTCGGAGAAGGAACCCTTGTCATTCAGACGCTGAAAGCGCAGATATAGTTGGCCCTCTCCCTGCTGTCGCTCGAGCTCATTATTGACAGCGGTGGAGACCTTTTCGACAAATTCGCTTAGCACATGGATTTGGGTACGGCGAATAAAGTTGTTGAAAAACCGTGTTTTTATCTGAGAGAGCTTAGAGGTCGGAACCTTATAATCCTCCAGAATCTGATTGAGGCTCCCCGTCATCTCATCGATTATCTCGGATTGGACATATTGCTGTAGTTCGGAAGAGATTGCTTCGAGACTGTGCTTGAGCTTAATAAAATCGGAGACCGACGATTCTCGCAGCTCTCCAAGTTCGTTTTGTCGCAATTGTACGTTTTGGATTCTAAGACCTTTTATGCTAGAAATTGCAAGCAACTCGCGTACAACCTCAAGCGCATCGCGGATATTTCTGGGACTGACTTCGGCAAAATAGTTGTTGGTAAGGTCATTTGCAAGAAGAAAGATGAGGCGTCCGAGCCCTAAATCGAGCAGAATAAGATCATAGAGATCGATTCGCGATTCCAGATACGATTCCTTCAGAAAGAATTTTACGCTTGCAAGGCGCTTAAAAGCATCGAGCTCTTTATCCGCACTAGAAAGACTTTCCGGATTCAGAATACCGAGGAGCCCTTCGACCTCTGCGCGAAGAAAACAGCGTTCGAAGATATCGAGGTTATTTCGCAAATTCTGTCTAACTGTTGCCATGTCTCCTTCTTCATAATCCCAGAGAAATTGCAGCCGCTTGAGGAGATCGATGGCCAGATCGATAAACTGTTCATCTTCATCGTCGGGCGAAAATGTATATGGGAGAGCGACGTATCCCGCATTTACCATTGGCTCTGGATTTCTATGCACGGCTAGTTCTATATATGGATTGAGGTAGTGAGTGATAATACGCGGAGAAAGGCGGCGATGCACTTCCTTGCGCAGATCGCCGGCAAAGCCCCTGAGAGGATCGTCTTCAGTACGACTTTCTTCGAAGGCCTCAGCATCCGAACGGATCCGTTCGATCATTTCCTCTGCATCCTGGCGAACAGGGAATTTTTTTATCACCTCGCGCGCGTAATAGATAAATTTTGCGGAAGGAGCCTTGACACTGGAAAGCATGCTGCGCGTTTTCTTTTCAACTTGTCTATAGATATCATCTATATCGCTTTTTTGGATTCGCATGTCAGGAATAGCACTGTCTGTGCCAATGAGCCTTAGGTTTATGAGAAGCTCGATGAGAAGCTGTATTTGCGTCTGTTCGTTGTCGCTTTCGCACACTCGATCGAGATGAGCGAGGATGTTTTCCCATGTGTTCAATAGGGGATGTTTCAGATCAGGTGTCATAGTTAGAGTATTTGAATGATTCTGACGGATTGTCAATGTTCAAAGTATGAATTAAGACAGGGCGCGAGATCCGATATCAGTACACGATTCAGAGTCTTATGCTATGATGGATCCAGCAAGTGCACAGGAGCACATAGATGAGAGTTCTCAATTTTGGTTCGATCAATATAGATTATGTCTACAGTGTAGATGAATTCGTCAAGTCGGGTGAGACAAAAGCCGCACGTTCGCTTTCGGTTTTTGCAGGTGGCAAGGGACTAAATCAATCTCTTGCAATGGCTAAGGCAGGACTAAGGGTAATACACGCAGGCAAAGTTGGAAAAGAAGGGGAGTTTCTGATTGATACGCTGAAAAATGGTGGCGTAGACACAAAACTTGTAGAGATTTCTGATGTGCCTACGGGACATGCGATTATTCAAGTCGATGATCGAGGCAGGAATTGCATTCTGTTGTTTGGTGGGGCTAATCAAGATATAGGCGAAGCTTATATTGACCGTTCTCTTTTGGACTTCGGTTCCGGTGATATGCTTATTCTTCAAAACGAGATATCCTCCATATCCAGCATAATTGCCAAGGC
>JAAYWE010000061.1 GCA_012516755.1 Treponema sp. | reverse complement strand
CTTTACCGAAGCAAGGCCAATTCCTGAACCAGAAAGAGCTTTGGCATTTTCGAGGCGTTGAAATGGATCGAAAATCTTGGCCGCATACTTCATGTCAAAGCCCAACCCATTGTCGCGCACAAAGTAGACATGTTTGGAGCTCTCCTGTCTCATCCCAAATTCAATTCTCCCAAGCTCATGTTCTTGTGTGAATTTCCATGCATTGCCAATCAGATTCTCCAAAACCATCCTCAGAAGCATTGGATCTCCAGCGGCAAAGACGGCTTCTGCGATCGAGAATTCCACCTTTCGTTCGGGAGATGTCGTTTCCAAATCTGAAGCGATATCCTGTGCTATGGCGCTGAGATTCACTTTTTCTTTATGCATCTCATATCTTCCGATGCGAGAGAGCTGAAGGATAGCATCAATCATAGCCGCCATTCGTTGACATGCCGCTCTTATGCGCTGAAGATAATCCTGTCCTTCTCGATCTAGACGATCCTCATAATCTTCTTGCAGAGCTTGACTGAAACCCTCTATGCTCCTAAGAGGAGCACGCAGATCATGGGAGACAGAATATGTGAATCTCTCGAGTTCCTGGTTTACTTGCTCCAGCTCTTTTCGAAGCTTCGTTTCTGTTGTATCTACAACGGTGATAAGCGTCGCTCTTGCCCCATTGTATTCGATTGCCGTGTTACTAATGAAGGCAGGCATAAAACTGCCGTCCTTTCTGACCATTCGCATCTCATAAGTGTCGATAACTTCTTTGCCGCTATATCTATCGTAGGCTCTGGACATAATAAGTTCTCTTTCGTCTGGATGAATTAATTGTAAGATGGGCAGACCTATTATTTCTTCTTCGGAGAATCTCAGCATGGATGCAAACTGCTTATTTGCAAAGACCATCTGGGCGTTCTGATGAATGCCAATACCGACCAAAGCATGATCCACAAGTGCTTTGTATTTTTCTTCCGATTTTCTGAGTTGTTCAGTCCGAGCCGCAACCAGTTCTTCCAAAGATTCTTGGTACCGCTTAAGCTCTTCCTCCATTTTCTTGCGTTCCGTGATATCCCGAAAAATAAGTATGCTGCCTGTTTTCGCACCAAAGCGATCCAGAATCGGCGAAGATACAACGTTTAGTTGCTGTTCAGGTTCCTTGAATGCTATGTCTTCATCAGCGACCTTTGTAGGCGTGAGCAACAAGTATTTTATCGTAGCTTCCGCTTTTTCAGGATCCTCTTTACCGCTCGAAACTAGAGAAAATATACTAAGAAAATCTTTACCAAGAAGATCGTGCCTCTTGATGCCCAGCATGGTTTCCATGGATGGGTTAACTTCTTCTATTTTGTCATTTTTATCTATAACGATGATCCCATCTTCGATTGCTTCAAAAATAGTACCCAGAGAAGCCCTTTTATACTTAATTATTGCATAGGCCTGAAGCGAGATAAATATAAGGACTGGCAGAAAACCAATCGGATAGAAATGAAGCGATGGAATGGAGGAAAGAAAGTCGACGGAAGCCAATGCAGCTATCGATAAGGATATCATAAACAACCTTATCTGGTCACGCTTTGCCCCAGGCTCCATTTGTCTAATGGCTCTTCGATCGAGCTGCAGCGACCGAATTATGAGAACAGAAAAGAAAAGCAGGAAAGGTATTACTAATGGACCAAATACTATGTCATAGCCATAAAAGCGTTCTTCCACAGAAGCGATAAGCCAATCTGTCAGCAAACCAAAGATATAGAAAACTAGAGCGATGGCATAATTTGCAAGAATATAGCGCTTCTTTTCGTTGTATAG
>JAAYWE010000060.1 GCA_012516755.1 Treponema sp. | reverse complement strand
TCCATAATCTTCTACCCCCACTTAGAGCAAAACCTAGCAGTAATCCCAGGTGTTATTCTATTATTGGCTTTAGCACACAACTCCTGGGTGATTTCATCTCTTTGCTCCAGTATATAAGGCCACGTCAATTTTATCCCTATTCTCTTGGATCATTCAATCAGGCGGACTGAAAGATCTCGATATCTAATGATGCGATGATTTCTCCTTGATATTTGATGGCTTTCCCAGCAGTTGCTTAATCTTGCTCTCATCACAAATGTCCCTGGGCAAATTTCATCGACCATTATAAGAACGGTCGTTTCCCTATCGTGGAAATGCTCCGCAGTATTCTCTCTTTATCCCTACTTTATGTATTTCTTATTTGATGCCAGATTGAGCAAAGCTCTCAATAAATTGTCTCTGAAAGAAAAGAAAAAGAACAAGCAAAGGCGCTATGACAATCAGGGTTGCCGCACAGACATCGCTCCATTGTGCACCTGTTTCAAAGGACATGGCAAAAATCGCCAATCCAACTGTCAATGGCCGCTTATTTACCGAATTTATCATGACCAATGGCCATAGGAAATTGTTCCATTGGTATGATGCTGAAATGAGACCGAATGCAATATATACTGGTTTGAGCAAAGGGACATAAATCTGTAAGAGCATTCGAGGGAGCCTGCATCCATCCATTTTTGCTGCTTCTTCTAATTCATAAGGAATAGTTTTTATCGTCTGTCTCATCAAGAAAGTGCCCATTCCAGATGCGAAAAAAGGAAGAATTACGCCCAGTTTAGTATCGATTAGACCAATTTGCCCCATAAAACTATAGTTTGGCATTATGAGAACATCAGGCGTAATCATCAATTGCATAAGGAACAGCATAAACAATAGATTTTTGCCCCAGAAATCAAGTCTTGCGAATGCATATCCAGCCATAGTAATAAGAACGAATTGCACTAAAAGAGTAGCGACAACCATGATTATTGTGTTTAAATAATACTGTCCGAAAGGAGCAGCAAGAAGGACCCTTTTTAAATTTGCCAGTGTTGGCCAACTTAAGGAAAAGAGATCGATTGCCATATCAGGATGTATGAATGCTGTTCTAAGCATCCATATCAATGGGATTAGGTATATAATAGCCAGGACATACATGAGCCCATAGACAATGGTCTTGGATATATCTAGTTTATAAGGATGATTCATATCCTGCGACTTTATCATAAAGCCTCCATAATAGATGACTCCATAGCTTTAGCCATAGAATGTTCTTTTATCCTGGGAAAAAAACCAGATTGCCGTTATCAACAGAAGCATAGCAATGAGTACTACCGTCATCGTATCCGCTTTCCCTGTATCCCAAAAGTCGAATCCCACCTGATAAATGTAGAATAGCAACATATTTGTGGCATTGCCGGGTCCACCCTTTGTCATAATATATAGATGATCAACCACCTTATATGCATTTGTCAGGCTTATTATTGCTACATAAATGGTAGTCGGTTTGAGCAATGGCCAGGTAATTTTGTGGAATATAGTAATTGGTTTTGCCCCATCGAGCTCTGCCGCTTCATATAATTCTCTCGAAATTCCTTGAAGGCCTGATAGATAGAAAACCATAACATAACCAGCTTGCTTCCATATGAGCATAATAATGATTGCCCATAATGCGGTATCTGGATTTCCAAGAATGCGCAAACTGGGATCGAGATATCCAATAATGCCATAAATAGGTGTATAAATAAAAAGCCAAATATTGGCTACAGCAACCATGGGTAGAATTGTAGGGTAGAAATAAGCTACCCGTATCAATGATTTCCCAACTCTCACCTTATTTGCAAAGATAGCCATGGCTACAGCCAATGCTATACTTGTAGGAATTGTGAATAAAGCAATTAAAATATTATTCATGAATGCTTGCTTGAATACATCATCTTTTAGCAAATCAGTATAGTTCTTGAGGCCGATGAATTCTGGGGTTGATACAGAAAGATCAATCCTGAAAAAGCTCAAATATAGACTTTTTGCTATAGGGTAGAGAGTAAAAAGCGTAAGAAAAATAAAACCAGGCAGGATCAAGCCCCAGGCAAGAAGGCTCGTCTTTAATTTTTTTTTCTTATTGCTATCCATTTCCTCAATCCAACTTTGGTATCTCTTTATTGCCGGTGGCCTATCTGATATATGGACAATATCGTTTTTCATAGGCTTATCCTTTTACAAGTTAGCGCAATACAATCTGCAACAAGAAATCAAACCTAATAAAAGCAGAGCTTCCAACATAATAGTAATAGTCAATGGTGGAAGCTCTTTTTTAAAGCATGTTATTGGTATCCTATTTTTGCTTGCGGTATTGCTTGAGTATCTGGTCTGCTTGTGCTTGAGCCTCATTTAGAGCTGTGACAGGATCCTTTTGACCAGTCATTATCAATTCGATTGCATCATCAAGGATTTTTTGAACTCTTGCTTGATCATAAACCGAAAATTCTGCATATCCATATTTAAGCTGATCTCTAGCAACAAGCGCTTCAGGAAATTTCGCAGCATAGTCTTTCATTATCTGTGTTTCATAGGCCTCGGGTCTTGTTGCCACATATCCCGTGTCGATACTCCATTGGGCTACTCTATTAGGATCACCTGTCATCCATTTAATAAATTTAAAAGCTGCCTCAGTCTGTTCTCTAGGTACTCCCTTGAATAAGTAGAAATTACCTCCTCCTGTTGGGGATCCTCTAGATAAATCTGCAGGAAGCATGGCTACTCCGAAGTCAAACTTTGCATTCTTGCGGATATTGGTAAGATTGCCTGTTGTATGATAGATCATTGCAGCTCTCTGTTCTAGGAAGTCTGTTGGAGTAGTCGCCCAGGCTGTTGTACCGCGTGGCTGGTATCCTTTATCTGATAGACTCTTCCAGAAAGTGATGCCTTTGATAGTCCGCGGATCATTGAAATAGACTTCATCACCTTCTTCATTCATTAGATTAAATCCGTTCTGTTGCGTGCAGAATGTCTGTAACATCCAATATGCATAGCCAGCTTTATCTGAAGGTATTTCAATGCCATATCGAGTTGTTATTCCATTCTCAACCTTTGTCAATTTTTTCGCATATTCCTCAAGTTCTGCCCAAGTTGAAGGCGGCTTATTTGGATCAAGGCCTGCTTCTCTGAATGCATCTTTGTTGTAATACAAGATGATAGTACTTCTTTGCCATGGAATCCCATACGTTTTACCACCAGTCCGGGAATTCTTCATAAAACCATCATAGAATCCCGATAGCCATTCTCTGTCATCTTTTGTGGTGCATAGGCTTTCGTAATCGAGTATTGCATCCATTGACAAAAGTGAGAACAAGTCTATGGAAAACATTAGAGCTACAGCCGGGGGCTTACGAGCTTTTATGGCCGCCTGTACTTTAGTCCTCGTGTCTGCATAACTCCCAGAATAGACAGGGTTAACCTTAATGTTAGGGTTTTCTTTGCTGAATTGGTTGCACAATGCACTGATGAGCTTATCGGGTCCGCCTCCAACAGCAACGGGAAAATACAAATCTAGGTTGATAGTCTTTTCAGCGGCGTATATCAGTGCCCCGTTCTTGATAACTGGAACAATAAAAGAGAGCGCTAATACTAAGAATAGGCTAGCTTTTTTCATTTGGTGCCTCCTTTAGCAATATCAGTCGAAAACTGACGGAATAAAATATATCTAATCGGATCAACCGATAGATTATACAAACATAACTTGAGCCCGGTTTCAGATATAGCAGATCTTTAGGCCGCTTTATTATCATTTTGTAATCCAGACTTTAAAGATACCCTGGTCTCAAAAATAATAATTTCATTAATTCCTAGCATGTTTATTCTTTGCGGTCAAGCGATATATTACGATGTTTGGATTTCAGGTGAGCAGTAACATAAAATATCCAGCTAAAAGGGGAAGAATCAAGAGAGAAAAAAAGTCACATGGAAGTCGTGCCATTTTTGGTTTTGCAAAAAATCAAAATATAGACGGAGATTCCATGGGACGCACACTGCTTACTC
Source organism: Treponema sp. (assembly GCA_012516755.1). Taxonomy (GTDB): domain Bacteria; phylum Spirochaetota; class Spirochaetia; order Treponematales; family Rectinemataceae; genus Rectinema. Next base: position 473 of record JAAYWE010000060.1, on the reverse strand, counting down.
TTTGTACGAATAGAATACAATGCGGAGCATTCGCAGCTGGATGCAGAAGCCAAGATGGGGTACAAGGGGCCGCAGCCGAAGTCGGGTAATCACTATGCACTCGTACAGAGAATCGCCATCTTGATTCATGAGAATCACTATAGTCCCTATGTGGTGCTCAATAAGCTCGATGAAGAAGGCTCCTGGCCTTCGGGTTTAAGGATCTGTGAGAAGACACTCTATAATGGTGTTGAATTCTCCCTTGTCAACTAGCTTGAGCACTCGATCTTCACGAACGACACACGGACAACGCTCTATTTTGCTCATCCCTATTGTTCTTCGGAGCGGGAGACCAGTGAGAACCACAACGGCATTATTCGAAGGTTTCTGCCCAAAGGAACCAATTTCAGCCGTGTGAACGATACGCGGATTAGAGATATTCAAGACTGGATGAATACCTATCCACGAAAGATCCTTGGTGGTTTTACCCCATT
>JAAYWE010000059.1 GCA_012516755.1 Treponema sp. | reverse complement strand
TTATCGGGCATTGGTAGCAGTCTTGGCGATCCCCTAGGAATCGGAATGGTAAGCGGCGACCAGGAGGCCGTAGCAGAGGAAGTAGGCGCCGATACTGGTGTCTATGCGGGTTTAAGAGCGAATTTCACCGGAGGTCCGCTTCAGGCTTATGCATACCTTCTCTTTGTTCTTCTGTATTTGCCCTGTGTAGCAGCCTTTGGCGCGATGACCAGGGAGATGGGATTGAAATATACTCTCATAGCAACCGCATATATTTCTGTCACTTCTTGGACAAGCGCAACGCTATTCTACCAGATTAGCCTTGGCCATAATATTTCCTGGATAATATTCTCTGTTCTTCTGTTCGCTGCGATGATCATTGCGCTAAAGGCTCTCGGTAAAGAAGCCAAAGATGCAGTTATTGATCCCTCGGCAGAAGCAGTCGGGGTATGAGAAGCTTGATAAGAAGACCGGTTTTTCATTTATAACTACTCATTGGGGAATAAGCTGCTTATTGATTTTTTAATCAGAAATCAGAGATCTCTGTATGAGCATGAGCCTCTTGTCATTCAAAGAATCATCAATCGGCTTTCATTCCTCCATCGCAGCGATCCGCGACACGCGTAGCGGGTCGATACTGTCCGAATATACCCGGGCTCTCCAAAAGAGCTCGCTCTAAAAAAGCGTGAGTTGAATATCCTTTGGCTTGCCAGGAGCATTATTCTTGACAAGCGGCACAAGTTCTTCGATTTCGGAAAGAAACCGGCTGGGCGGGAGACTGAGTTTGCGTCCAAATAGGCGCCGCGAGCGAGCCCGGGAGAGATAGAGTCCTATGCGGGCTCTAGTCATGGCCACATATAGCAGCCTGCGTTCTTCCTGGATTTGGTTTTTGCGGTAATCCTCATTCTCGAAAATTGTAAAAGGAAGAATTCCATCTTCAAGGCAGGGAACGAAAACATAATCGAACTCTAAGCCTTTTGCAGCATGGATTGTCAATAGAGAGACGCACTGGCTGCTAGCTTCGTAACCATCCTGGGGGCTCCCAAGGGCTAGGTCGTCGAGGAAGGATGAAAGGTCGTTATATAGCGAAGCTTGGGTTGTGAGGCGCTCAAAAGAAGATTGGGGTTCATTTAGAGAGGCTCCTTTGGGTTTCTTTATGCCTTTCTTGTTTTTCATGAGGTCTATTGCGAAGCGAATTGCCTCTGCTGGATTTTTGAGCAGACTGGCGTCTAGAGAATCCGTTCGAATCGAAGTTCGCAAGAAAATCAGCACTGATCTAGTGGGCTCTTCTTCCCACCAGGGTTTATCTCCGATAAATCGATAGGGTATGCCATGATCGATGAGGGCTTTTTCGACAGGAAGCGCGAGCGTGGCAGCACGGATGAGGATTGCGCTCTCCCCTAGGCTAGAGAGCGCTGGGCGCTCTTTTATATAGATGGTATCGGAATCGATGGTATCGGAGCTATCGATGCCATTGGAGCCATCGCCGCTATCTGGCGAAGCTTTTTCCGAAATGCTTGTATTTATATGAGATTCCATTGGGCGAGGAGCCTCTCTAAAATCGAAAGACCCCGCAACGCCAGAATCTATTGCAAAGAAGCTGGTGCCTCCTATTAGACGATCTATCTCACGAGCTATGCCCTCTGCCTCCGACGCTTCGGTTGCGAATTCCGATCTTGAAAGCGCAATAGTCTTCCCGGAGCCGCTTAGATCGGCATTCACAAGACGACCTGCAGCAGCGATAATTCCCGGAGCACAGCGGAAGCTCTTTAGAAGACGATAGATCGCGGCGCCTGGATAGTCCACGATGAATCGCTCGATGAATCGCCTGTCAGAGCCCCGAAAACCATAGATAGCCTGATTTGGGTCGCCAATTACAAAAAGCTCCCGCGCGCAGAGATCTAGCTCTTCAATTTCGTGATTAGGCGCAAGGAGTCGTATCAAAGCGTACTGAGCAAAGTTGACATCCTGATATTCGTCGACAAATATGGCTCGGAATCGCTTGCGATATGACTCAAGCAAGGCTGGCCGAGCTGCTAGAAGTCGAACGGTGCCGGCTACAAGGTCATCGAAATCGAGGGCATGCGCCTGCTTGAGCAGGATGCGATAGCGAGCATATGCGAGCTCAAGCTCAAGGTTGGGCCCATTAGATGGCGGGCAGCCGAGTTCAGCAGCCAATTCTGCGAGACCAGCAGGAGAGCACGGTCCAAGGCGTGGTATCTCATCGCCTGGTAGAAGAAGAAAGCGTTT
>JAAYWE010000350.1 GCA_012516755.1 Treponema sp. | reverse complement strand
CCTTGGAATGTAATCTTCGATTTTGCCCGAGATATACAGGCTCAGTTTGCCTCTTTCAGCTTTCATAACCCATCACTAACTCTATCGGCAGGAATAGCTCTTGCAGACTCTAATATGCCAATCCCTATACTCGCTGAAGAAGCAGAGCGCCAGCTCGAACGAGCAAAGGCACAGCAAGGCAAGAATTCCCTATGTGTGTTTTCTATACCTGTTTCATGGCAGGAATTCGATCTTCTGTACAACAATGGGAAACGGTATGCTGACTATCTAGGACGTCAAGAATTACCTGTAAGCCTTTTTAGAAAACTGCTTGATCTCAGCAATCGCGCATGGTCCATGCTAGCGGAAGGTGATATTAGCTCTACCAATGCTCTCTGGCTTTCACAACTGAAATACACCATTGCCCGCTATCGCGAAATGAAAAGCTGCAGAGTTGCCGCGCAGTTTTGGGATAATCTTCTAGCAGAGCTCACTAGTAATCATTACCAAATGATGTGGAAATCTAAAATCAGCGTGTGTTACGCGCTCTATAGCATACGATCAATAACAACAAAAATATAAAGGAGAAAAGCCATGACAGACAACAATCAAGGTAAAGCAACTTGGCGCGCAGGCTACAATCAACGGCCTGTTCAACAAGCAGCCAATCTACCGAGCTTGCCATCCCTTTTGACAGAAAAGGGTAAGCTAAATGCAGAGCTCTTTAAAGAAGAGCTTCTAACACAGATTGCTAAAGCTATCCAAAATGTCTCGAAGAGTCAGATGCGCAAAGTTTTCGATGAGGTCAAGCGTCACAAGTTTGCACTTGAAGCAGGGCAGAAGTGGGAAGATATCTATCCTCAAGTGCTCATGCAGAAGGCAAAAATCAGCTATCTTTGCAAGAGAAAGAGCGAAGACAACAAGATAGATGAATCCTATTATAATAATTTAAAAAAGCTCATATTCCAGCTTGCAGACGATTGTAGATCAGCTGAAGCTTATAAAGCTTATGCGACATTCCTCGAGGCGCTCTATGGTTACTATTATGAGATTGCGCGAAGAAAATAGACATAAGGAGATAAGCAATGAAAATCCAACAAATTAAGAAAATCACTGGCAAAATCAAAATCGAAACAGGGCTACATATCGGTGCGTCCACCGATGCACTTGAGATCGGCGGCATGGATAATCCCATCATTAAGGACCCCATGACCAGGCTCCCCTATATTCCAGGTTCCTCCTTGAAAGGCAAAATGCGTTCCCTCATGGAATGGAAACTTGGAAAGATTAGCATAAATGGCAGTCTTTGTAGCTGTGGTGCAGAAGACTGTCCTATTTGCAGAGTCTTTGGTGCTGGTATCTCGCGCGACAAAGATCAAGATGCTAAAAGGCGTGGTCCTACACGACTAATCGTTCGTGACGCATCACTTTCCCAGGAATTCATTGATAAAGCAGATTTAATAATTGAAGAAAAGAGCGAAAACTCTATAAACAGAGTCACGGCTGAGGCCAATCCTCGTCCTCTCGAGCGTGTAGCTCCGGGCGTAACCTTCAATCTCGAAATAGTCTATCGCGTGCTTGATACTGGCGATGGTGGAGCTAAAGACGAAGAGCTCTTCAAAACGATCGTTATAGAATCTCTAAAGCTTTTGCAGAACGACTACCTGGGCGGAGGTGGCAGCCGCGGTAATGGCAAGATAAGCTTTATCGACCTCAAAGATGAAGTTGGCACGCCGATTTCGTTTAGCTGAAATCCTAAGGCCCTTCAAGGAGGTCAATCATGAATTGCTACCGTGCCATTCTTAAGGTGCAGGGTCTTCTCAAGATCCCCATAGTGAGCGATACACTCTGGGGGCATATCGCTTGGGGTATTGCGCTCGAAGAAGGCGAAGAAGCGCTGGAAGCTTTCTTACAACAGTATGACGAAAGTCCACCGCTCGTTCTCTCGCATGCTTTCCCTTGTGGTTACCTGCCGAGGCCATTGCTTCGTATAGCTCCTCCT
>JAAYWE010000058.1 GCA_012516755.1 Treponema sp. | reverse complement strand
AGTGTCTTCCTGCATGCGGAATTCCGGAAAGGGCGTCACGCTGAAAGAGTTGCTAAGCTCGATACCATTTAGGCTGTCTTTAGGCTATCTTGTAGAAAACACCCATTTTGACAATCTCGATGTCCTTTAGCTCAGTATCTATCAGATGGCCTTGCATTGCCATCAGTGCTTCTTGTTCACCATGCACAAGGAAGGTTCTCTGTAAGCGCTTCTTATCGATACACTCTAGCCATTCTATGGTCTCTTTCCAATCGGCATGAGCAGAAAAAGCATCGATTTCTTCGATATTTGCACGTACTTGGTACCAATCCCGTTGAATTCGCACTTCTTTCGCACCATCTCTGAGACGCCTGCCTAATGTCCCCTCGGCCATGTACCCCACAATGAGCACGGTATTCGCAGAATCACCGAGTCCATGCATCAGATGATGCTGGATCCGTCCAAATTCGCACATACCATCTGCAGAAATGATTATAAGTGGACCTTTAGCCTGATTGAGAGCCTTAGAGTCCTCCACAGATTGGGAAAAATTGAGAGCTGCAAAACCAAAGGGATTCTTGGCGTGGGCTGTAAAAAGATCGTAGGTTTCCTTATCGTAGCATTCCGGATGTATAACAAATATACTTGTAGCATTGAAAGCCATGGGCGAATCCACCCATATCGGAATATCGGGTATCCTACCCTGATCATGCAGAAGATGAAGGCTAAAGATCAGCTCCTGCGTGCGCTCCACTGCAAAGGCTGGAATTATAATCTTGCCCCTCTTCTTAGCGGTCCTGTTTACAACATCTTCGAGGTGTAGAAGGGAATCTGCTGTGGATTCATGGAGACGATCTCCATATGTACTGTCGAGAATAAGAAAATCTATCTCATTGAGGCACTCGGGGTCCTTGATTATGGGCTTGCCTTTGCGGCCTAAGTCTCCGGAAAACCCAAGAATAGCTACATTCCCAGCCTTATCCTTTGCGGTAATTCGAGCAAAAGCCGATCCTAGAATATGACCGGCATCGAAAAATTCTATTTGTACTCCATCAGCTATAGAGATAGGACGATGATAGCTGACCGTTACAAACTGATCCATTGCCCGGATGACATCGAAGTTATCATATAAAGGCTTCCAGTCGAATTGCTCATGTCTCTTTTCTGCCTGCCTAGAAAGATAATCCGCATCTCTCGCTTGAATATGGGCAGAGTCGGTCATGATCAAGTTTGCGAGATCTCTAGTAGCCGAAGTAGCGTAGATATTGCCGGTGAAACCTCTTTTTACAAGGTATGGCACAAGCCCACAATGATCGTAATGCGCATGAGTAAGAACAAGGGCATCGATGGATGAAGCCTCTATATCATCTCCGAGCAAAGCCCTATTCTTGGCATCCGCTTTCGCCCGTTTTCCCTGAAAAGCGCCACAGTCTATTAGAATTCTGGTAGAGTCGACTTCGAGAAGATGCTTCGACCCAGTGACTTCCTCCGCGGCTCCAAGAGAACGAATATTGATGCTCATGTTCTCACTATACCCTGTTGCGAAAAAATCCGCAATTCGATAGATTAATGCAGATTCATGATCGCCGATACACTCACCCTTAGGGTTGAAAAACTCTCTTCAAACGGTGAGGGTATCGCTTTTTCCGAAGGAAAAGCGATCTTCTTGCCTTATACAATTCCAGGCGAGACAGTACTTGCAGAAATAATAGAGGAACATTCGGGCTTTGCGCGAGCCAGGATCATCGACATAAAAGAATCCTCACCCTATCGTGTGGAACCACCTTGTCATCATTTTGGCGACTGCGGTGGTTGCAGTCTTCAGCATGTCGGCTATGAACATCAGGCATTACTTAAAAAACAAGCAGCCCTGGATACCTTTTTACGGATAGGAGGCTTTGATCCCGGAGAGCTTCAGATCATAATAGGAGAAGGCTACCACTGTCGCAATCGTGCCCAGATCCATGCCTGCGGAGATGGTGGCCTGGGCTTTGCAAAGACTGGCTCACACGAGAGCGTAAGGACATCTCATTGCCCTGCCCTGGTTCCGATTATAGAGCGCTGGCTAGTCTCCGAAAACCGAAAAGCCCATCCATATCGTGCCCTTTCCGCCCTTATTGGCGACAGACCTCGATTTGTGGTTTTTGGCCAGGAGAATCGAATATATCTCGAAGGAAGAGACAACTTTGCAAAGGCAAAGGTCGCTGGCAAAGAACTAAGGTTCTCGCTTGCGAGCTTTTTTCAGAGCAATATCTTCATGCTCGAAAGATTAATTGCAGAGAATGTAATCTCATTGTACGGCAAGCGAGCTCTCGACCTTTACAGTGGTGCTGGAATGTTCTCACTATTCCTGGCAGACAGATTCGAAGCTATCGATTGCGTCGAGAGTGAGGCTGCTTCCATCGAAGCCGCACGCATGAACCTCGAATCAGCAGCTACAAAGATAGAGTTTTCATGCACCACGGTGGAGAATTGGATAGAAGCTGCTCGGTCTAGCCTCTCCTTCGATTGTATCCTTGCCGATCCACCGCGAACCGGAATGACGCCAAAAGTGCGCACATGGCTTTCTTTTGTTGAGGCTCCAATGCTTCTTTATATAAGCTGCGATCTTGCAAGCCTTGCACGCGATCTGCGAGATCTTTTTCAAAAAGGCTGGCAACTCGAGAATATCATTCTCTATGACTTCTATCCTCAGACGGGAAGGCTCGAAGCAGCCGCTCGTCTTATAAAGGAGGCTAAGCATGGCCCGTAATGGTCCTTTTAAGGGCAGATCGATTTCGGTGGTAAATGATCTATCGTTAGATGAACAACTCTATCTATACCGCAAGGCTAGAGAGTTAAAAGAGACTGCGCGAGGTGGCCACGATGCAGAAAAATTCCGGATCAATGATCTGGATTATCAAGTATACCTTATTTTTATGGAAAATTCCACGCGGACTCGCGAATCCTTTAGAAATGCAGGCAAATTTCTAGGCGCTCGAGTCAACGTCTTTGACGCTGCCACAAGCTCCTTTAATAAAAACGAATCTATAACCGATACCATCAAGATGCTCTTTGGCTATTCCAATGAGTCCTGTTTCATACTTCGCACCCCTCTCGAAGGCGTCTGCACCTGGCTAGATCAGGCATTTGAGGAATATGCCCATATAACCGAAAAACTCAAGCCTTCTTTTATAAATGCCGGCGATGGCAAACACGAGCACCCTACCCAAGAGTTCTTAGACGAATTCTCTTTTCTCGAACAACTCAATTGGAAAGAAGAGCATATACACATAGCGATGGTGGGCGACCTCTATCATGGAAGGACCGTGCATTCCAAGGCGGATGGCTTAAGAATATTCAAAGAAGTCGAAGTAGACCTCGTAGCGCCCTCATTGTTATCCATGCCTTCATATTATGTGGATAAAATGAGGGCTAGTGGTTTCCAGGTCAATATTTTCGAATCGATAGATGAATATCTCGCGCAGGACAATATAGCACCCATTTGGTACTTTACTCGCCTTCAATTGGAGCGAATGGGCGAAGCCGTTCTCGAGCGAGCTCCATACTTGCGCCAATCGGTAACTTTCAAGAAAGACTATCTAGGACGATTGCCCGAAAACTGCCGATTCTATCACCCTCTGCCGCGAGATCGCAATTATCCAACCATACCATTTTTCCTCGATGATTTGCCTCTAAATGGCTGGGATGGCCAATCCATCAATGGCTATTGGACGCGCATAACCGAGATTGCCATGCTCTCTGGCCGTATTGGAGGAGATTTTGAAGGCGAACATGCAAAGCCACGCGAATTCATCGACGACTTTGTGCATGAAGCATCGATCCAGGAGACCTCTAAACCTGAGTATAAGGTAGGAATTAAGCCTGTTGAAGAAGGAATAGTCATAGATCATATAGCAAGGGGAGCTTCCATAGGCGAGATCTGGGATACTATCGATGCCGTAAGAAAAATCCTCAAGCTAGATGTGCGTTCCAGCCATGGTGTCTATCATTCCAACCGAGGCGAAGGAATCTATAAAGGCATTATTTCTCTTCCGGACATAATAAGCTTTGGTGAAAAAGACCTGAAAAAGCTCGCAGCGATCGCTCCGGGCTGTACGCTCAATCTCATACGCCATGCTCACGTAGCCAAGAAATATCGCCTCTCTATGCCGCCTCGTATATACAACTTCGACGAGATCTCCTGCAAGAACGAAAACTGTATCTCTTCTCCAGCACAACACGAGGGTGTTCCCACCGAATTCATACGCAAGGGTGAGACTACATTCGTCTGTAAGTACTGCGAACGCGAGCATAAATTCAGGGATATCTGGGATATCTGATCAGCTTTACAGACTATAGATATCCCCTCTGGAAACCGGACTTGTATGAATAGCAGGCATGTTAATTTTGCCAAAATCAAATGATCTATATCAGCATCAACAAATGTTCATATCAAATACTCGAGGCACCAGAGTTAGAGCGCCAAAACTCATACATGAGAATTGCCGCAGATACAGAGACATTCAATGATTCGACATGACCCTGCATAGGAATAGAAACGATATCGTCAGCTACCTTTCTAAGGATTTGCGAGACTCCGCTCCCTTCATTGCCAAGAATAATCACGGATTTTGGAGCTATACCAGCGCTCGTAAGCGGCTTGCCATCCATGTCTGCGGCGTAGACCCAATAGCCTGCCTTTTTGAGAGTATCGACCGCTGACCTGAGATTGCTCAATCGTAATATGGGAACCCAGGCGATAGCGCCAGCGGATGCCCTAGCAGCTGCATTGGAGATCGGAGAAGCACGCCGCTGTGGCATAATAACGGCATCTACACCGAAGGCGTCAGCTGATCTCAGGATAGCACCTAGATTTTGAGGATCTTCTATATGATCGAGAACTAAGATAAGGCTTGGCCTTGGTTCAGAAACTCGATCGCACAGAGCCTTCAGAGAAGGCTTCTTCTTAAAGACTTCCTCTAGCGCGAGAATAGCTCCGCGTTGATCTTTTGACATTTCATCGAGCCTAGATTCAGGCACATATTGGATTGAAATGTTCTGCGATAGCGCTTCATCGAGAATCTCACGTATTCGTGGACCTCGGCGCTGAGAGTTTTCGGTTATATAGAGGAAGCACCGCGAATTTCCAGCTTTGAGAGTTTCCAGAATAGCATGAAATGATGTCAGATACTCCACACACCATCCTTACGAGAAATCGAATACCGAATCCTATTTCTTATGTATCGATCATGGTATAACTGTAAATTCCTGGACGAGCTGAATTGCGCTCTCGATCTGTTTGACACCCGGCACAAGATTAGCCGCTGCGACAGCACTTTCCACTGTAGCGCGACTGTTGGCTACTCCATGAAGCACCACAACGCCTCGCTCGACCGCTGCCTCCAAAAAATGAATAGGGATTTTGCGATTGTAGGTGATCTCTGTGACTATCTTAGCTCCAAGCAATAGATCCCTTAGCTTTGCCTGAGCTTCTTTTTCTCGATCTTCGGTTATAAAGGACACTCTAAAAGCATCGATCGCAGAAGCAGCGTGGATTGGATCGAAGCGATCAGTTGTTAGGGTCATGTCATATTCCGAAGGATTGTACCAATCCACGGAGAAGAAGTACTTATGGAAGCCTGCTCGATCGTGATCGCTGCTCTCGATTATCTGAAGCGCATGGCGTGAATCTATATTCTGCGCTTTGCGCACCCTCTCGATTCTCACCGTCTTCGAAGCACCTATCCTGATGCTTATTAGATTCTGGATACCGCGTAGAATTATATGAGCCCCTCTGCCAATAAAGATGCAGTTGTTTTCCAGCGCAGTATCATACACGGTTTGGGTGAGAAAATGCAGGTATTCGTCCCTCTGCTGAGAAAGAGAAGCCCAAAAGCCTGGATTCTTCTCGTCGTACCTAGCCTGTTTCTCAACATCGATTCCCATCGCTGAAAGAGCAGCTTCGATATGCTCCTTGTCAACAATCTTATATCCATTGATCTTTGAAAGCTCTTGAGCTGTTTCTTCGCCATAAGATGCCAGCTCGCGAGAAATTGCTATAACCGCCATATTACACCTCCCTCTTAAAAATCATAATCCAAGTTAGTCCTCGAGTCAAACAAAATACGGAACGTGCTCTATCTTATGAATAACATTTGGTCGCCAGCATTATATCCCCTTTTATAAATAGAGTCCTTTAGATAGAATATCGAACAATGGAGAGATTTGCGCTTCTTGCCGCATTTGGAACCGCGGTGTGTTGGGCTTTTTCGGCTATTTTTTTCGAGACTGCCTCCAGGAAAGTCGGAGCTTTGGCCGTCAATTTCTGGAAGGTGGTTTTCGCGTTTTTGTTCCTTGGAATTTCCGGGATGGTCGAGCGGAATGTGCCTTTTCCTTATGATGCACCTCTAAGAACATGGATACTCTTAGGCTTGTCGGGAATCGTTGGCTTTGTAATTTCCGACTTTTTTCTTTTCAATGCATATATACTGATAGGTTCAAGGATTACTGTTATTTTCCAATCGCTCACGCCTATTTTTACGGCTCTCTTTGCCTTTATCTTCATAGGCGAGCGGATGCAAGTTTATCGACTCATCGGCATGGCAGTGACCGTTGCCGGCATTCTAATTGTTGTCACCACCCGTTCTCGCCAGAACAAAAAGAATAATAAAGAAAAACTTTCCGCAAAGGGGCTCCTATACGGTTTCCTTTCGTCTATTTTTCAAGCAGGAGGAATGGTGCTCAGCAAAGCAGGCTTGGGCAACTATAGTCCAATCTCCGGGACGCAGATTCGCGCATTCGTTGCGATTTTCGGATTTGCAATAAACGCTCTCCTCATAGGACAGGGTAGATTTGTCTTTGTTGAGATGCCCAGAATAAAGGAGGCCCTTCGCTCAACATTAAAAGGCTCTATTTTTGGTCCCTTTCTGGGCGTGGCCCTCTCTCTGTTCTCCATGCAACATACGCAGGTAGGGGCTACAAGCACACTTATGGCTCTGACTCCCGTGGTTATCATTGTGCCATCGGTTCTGATTCTCAAGCAAAAAGTCCATTATCTGGAAGTTCTCGGCGCGGCTGTTGCGGTAGTAGGAGCCGCTCTCTTTTTCTTATTATAGCACTAATTTCTGCTTCATTGTCATACACAAGGTTCGTATCAGTATGGAATGGATCTGTCGAAGACTGATTTTGATTACTGCATTTCTCATTTCGATATTTGGTAGTATACTTACGATAGAATTTGATTTATGCGCTTTGCATTCCTATAAAAAACCGAATATATAGATCCAAAATAATGGGGGAAGAAATGCGCACAGTCAAAAAGGAGCAATATGAAAGCGCTTGTCAAGAGAAACGCCGAACCCGGACTCTGGATGGAAGAAGTCCCTATACCCCATATTGGAGATAACGATCTGCTGATAAAGGTCAAGAAAACAGCAATCTGTGGAACTGATGTGCATATATGGAAATGGAATACTTGGGCTCAGCGTACAATACATATTGGGCAGATTGTAGGTCATGAATTTGTGGGTGAGATTGTAGATAAGGGTAGATCCGTACAAGACTATAAAATCGGAGAACGCGTTTCCGCCGAGGGCCATATATGGTGCGGTACCTGCCGCGCATGTCGCGCTGGTAAGCATCATCTCTGCCCCAATACGATTGGAATCGGAGTAAATCGAGATGGTTGCTTTGCGGAATATGTGGCTGTCCCGGCACAGAACGCATGGCATGTGCATGAAGCCATTCAAGATGATATTGCGGCTATTTTTGATCCCTTCGGCAACGCTACTCATACTGCACTCTCTTTCGATATGACTGGTGAAGATGTATTGATCACTGGAGCAGGCCCCATAGGCTGCATGGCCGCTGCTATAGCGCGCCATGTTGGAGCCAGAAACGTAGTGGTGACCGATGTAAATCCATGGCGGCTCGAGCTGGCAAAAAAACTAGGCGCAACGCGCGTTGTAAATGTCGATAAGGAAGACTTAAAAGAAGTACAGAAAAGTCTTGGAATGGTCGGCGGTTTCGATATCGGCATGGAAATGTCAGGCAACCCCAAAGCCCTCGAGCAAATGATCGAAAACATGTATAATGGAGGACGAATGGCTCTGCTGGGACTTCTTCCGGATGGAGCTGGTATCGAATGGTCGAGAGTCATATTCAAGGGGCTTTTCATTAAAGGTGTATACGGACGAGAAATCTTTGAAACCTGGTACAAAATGCAAACCATGCTGCTATCTGGTCTGGATATAAGCCCTGTAATAACCCATAGATTTCGCTTCGACGACTTCGAGAAAGGCTTTGAGGCTATGCTTTCCGGAGAGTCCGGAAAAGTAATCCTGAATCTGGAATGAAGAAGTCCTTGATTGCTCAATTATTCGCCCATGATTGAACATACTCTTCTCTATAATTTCCGTATTAGCGAAGATGCGGCCTCAGCATTGGATAAAATTCCACGCTGTATCGAAGAAGCAAATCCCATTTCCTTCCAGCATCGCGCAGAGCTTCGCTACAGCATTCGGAGTCTTTGGCGACTACTGACAATGGGACGAGCCCAGCGCGCAAGCGACTATCTCAACAATCCTACCCTTTTTTCGGCCTATTTGCGCTATTTCATGCCCTGGAACCTTGTACGACTCGTTTCCCTTTTGACGGATCTTCCTGTTGAACTTAAGCCAAATGCTACTATAACAGATATGGGTTCGGGCCCGCTGACCTTGCTCTTATCGCTCTATTGCTCCAAGCCTGAATTGAGAAAGCTCCCTCTGACGATCATCTGTGTGGATCGAGCACCTCGCATGATGGAGACTGGAAAAACCATTCTGGAAATACTCGCCGCGGAACATTCTGGAGAATTGCCTCCATGGAAAATCGAACTGAGACACCTGAGGTTCGGGGAACCTATCAGGGAAAAGGCCGACCTCTTCTGTGCAATAAATGTCTTCAATGAATTCTTCTGGAAAAGCAAAGAAACGCTTTTCGAAAACGCTGACGCTCTATATCGATCTATTATGCAATACTGCAAGAATGATGGCTCATTGCTGATCCTGGAACCTGGCGAGCCTAGATGCGGAGGGTTTTTGAGTGCTCTGCGCGCCGTTGCTATTCGGGATAATTGCGAGATTTTGGCTCCTTGTCCACACACCTCGGCTTGTCCCATGCCTGGAATTTTCAAGAGTGGACAAGAATATTTAATTAAAGAAAATCCCAAAAACATAATCAAAAAAGGAATCCCTCGTTTTGATTCTATTGAGAGCAAAGCAAATGTTGCACAACAAAAAAGTGAATATATAATCAAGCAGCTTCCCGACGAGTCCAGCAATCATGGAAATAGGTTCTTGACGCCTGTCCGAATGCCTGCTCCACGAGTAAAATATCCTTGGTGTCATTTCTCCATGCCCACAAGCTATGCTCCTAAATGGCTTTATAGGCTATCACAAGAAGCCGGGCTGGCCAAAGATAAATTGTCTTTTAGCTACCTTTACGTAAAGCGATGCCCATCCTCGATTTTGCCCTCGGATCAGAATAAGAAGCAAAAGAGTCGTTACCCTGGAAACCTGCCCTTGCCGACAGGGGCAAATGAGGGATACGATGAACTCGCCTGCCGAATTGTGTCCGAACCAATTGTGCTTTCTCATTCGAGAGTCGGTAAATATGCTTGCTCTCACTTAGGATATACTCTGATTTCGACCGGACAATCTGAGGCATTGCCAGAGTCTGGTGCTCTCTTGCGCATAGCAACAAAGATACCTGCAAGCACCAGTTCATCCAAAAAACGCAAAAAAGAAATGGAATATGACCAAAAGACAGGCGCTATTCTTATATCCTACGAATCGCCTAAAAAGTTTTCTGGCCGAAAATAAGCCATTAACTTTCTGCTTGCGGACGTGAAAGAGCCTTTCAGCCGCTTTATTCAACTCCCGGTACAATGGTTCAATTCGGACCAGGTCTTATTATGAGGCATCGGCATCGTTTCGGTTAGGCTTTCGATGAGGCAATGCGTCCTATTGACACAAAACAAGGGTGCCTATATAGTACCATGCCGTCAGCCATGACAAGGGGGCGTAGCGAAGCTGGTTATCGCGCCGGCCTGTCAAGCCGGAGATCGCGGGTTCAAGCCCCGTCGCTCCCGATCACAGCATCGTTCGTGCGCGCAGGCGCGTATCTTTGCAGTTCAGCGTCATGTGGATTGAGACCCGTCTGCCACGCGACGGGCTTTTTTTTAAGCATTCGGGCTGTAGCGCAGGGGCTAGCGCGCTTGGTTCGGGACCAAGATGTCGGAGGTTCAAATCCTCTCAGCCCGAAATAAAGTACTTGCAGAATAATGAATTAAAAATAGGTAAATTGTAAGACCCAGAATCGATTTCTTGACTGTTGCTCAACTGTGACTCGATCGGTTTGCTTCGAGATGAACCAATTGACTGTGGGGCTTGTGGGGCTTATCCAAAGAGGCCTTTATAAGGCTCATTACCATGAGCACATTGGTAAAAAAGTGTAGCACCTGCGTTCCTGCGAAATTATACAAAAGATATCATTAACTTATAGCTTTATTAGAGAATAATGCAGGGCATCTTTCTCTCAAGAGGACAGTCAGAGCGAATAGCGGTAGTGAAAAAAAGCTTGAAACGCTATATTGAAAGAAGGCCGGAAAGAGGCATATATAGGACACAGAAAGATAAAAGCCTCAAAACCGGCTAATGGAGATTTTGCTAAAGAAAAATGGTAGGCAGCAACACAAAAATCTTTTTTTGTCCTCGGTTTCACGTGAATTTCTATCATTCTTATCGGGGAGATACGCCTGATGAGCGCGGGTTTGGCAAGGACGTTCGCGTTATTCGCTCCATTCTTGATAGCCTCGATGAGCTTTCCAAAGATGGAATCGAGGTCAAGTGCGCATGGGATTTCGATAACGCGTTCACCTTGGGACATATTCTGCCGAGTTTTGCTCCAGACATAATAGAGCGGATTAAGATGAGGGT
>JAAYWE010000057.1 GCA_012516755.1 Treponema sp. | reverse complement strand
GGCGTAAAGGCACTGGTTCAGAGGTATAAAGATCTGGGGATCAAGGATGTAAAAATGATCTTATATCCCGGAGCAAGGCATGAGGTGCTGAATGAAATCAACCGCGACGAGGTCCATCAGGATGTGAAGGATTGGCTCGAAGAGCATTTGAAATAGAGAACCGAGCCTTCCAATTATTGCGATTGGAGCGATCGCAGCGCTTCATGATATGAGAATGCCGGGATGACTCTGGATGTAAAGTGGGAATAGCAATTATATGTAATGAACCCAGAACATCTGCTATACTTTTCATTATAGAGACTTTTTTCCTTCTATATTGGGTATTGGGTCTTCTAATTACTCAATTATGCAAGGTTCCTCCCCGCTTTGCATTAGAGAATTACATCTCTGAATGACCTTTGAAATAGCCACTATTGGTATTTTCTAAATCGAGCTGAGGATATTTTGTAAATCCATCTAAAGTCTTGAAACACACTATCCATCTTTAGAATAAAAGAGAGGAGAAAACGTGAATATATCCAGGAATTCATCTCAAAGCGCGCCCATGCAAACCGATGTAGACAAGAGGCAGGTCGCCATCTTTGCTGCAGGTTGCTTCTGGGGTACTGAAGAGTATTTCCGCCGTTTGCCTGGCGTACTCTCGACTACCGTGGGGTACTGCGGAGGCACAACCCCAAATCCTACTTACGAGCAAGTCTGCAGTGGTACCAGCAACCATGCCGAATCGCTCCGTATCGAGTTCGACCCCGCCAAGATAAGCTATGACCAACTCCTGCGCCACTTTTTTCGCATGCACGATCCGACCCAGCTCAACCGACAGGGCGCTGATTTCGGCACTCAATATCGATCTGTAATCTTCTATCAGGACGACGAGCAGCGCGTCATTGCTGAAAAAATCATTGCCGAGCTCTCTGCAAACATGATATATCAAAAGCCCATAGTTACCGAACTTGTGGCTGCTATGCCCTTTTACCCAGCCGAAGAATACCACCAGGATTACCTACTGAAAAATCCTGGCGGGTACTGCCATGTGGATTTGAGCCTTGCAGGGAAGCCTTTAGAGTGAAGTTGCCAGAAGATGACCTGATATTCTCTTTTATTTGGGAGCGATAGCATATGCAATAGCAACTCCTGAAAAGCCATTTGAGGGTTTTGGTACCAGGCTGTTTTTTTATAGTTCTAAGAATCTTTCAGGATTGAATTGTTTCTAACGGCATAGATGTAAGGAAGAATCTTCTGATTTGTGCGTTCCGATAGGAGCCATGCATCCTTTTAGTGAATCCAACAAGATGCAGTTGCCACAGACATGTCCACAGTATGATTAAGTCATGCCGTAAGAGATATAATTACAAAAGATGCAAAACCAAGCTAAGATACTCGTTCAAGGAAGATCGCTGCAGAACGCCGTACCATACGCCGCCTAGTCCTATCCCATGAGCAGCGAGCAGTATGTTCTCTGCGGCTGCTGCGTAGTCTTCGATCAGGAAATCTTATCTGTTATTGACTTCAAGATCTTTCAGCTGAAATATATTTCTCTATACCATGCATATCTGTATCGACGATATCGAGCTTATGCCTGGATAGGACGCTAGTATCCTTGAGCCCTGAACCAGTCAGCACCGCGACCACACATGATTTCGCATCGATTGTCCCCGAGGCGCGCAGTTTCTTCAGAGCAGCAAGAGTCGTAGCGCTTGCTGGTTCCACAAAGAAGCCAGCGCCCGCGAGTCGCTTTTGAGCTTCGATAATTTCTTCTTCAGTAGCGTCTTCGGTAAGCCAGCCATATTGGTAGGCTTTTGCAATTATCTCATCGCCGCCAGGTGGTTTGCCTGAAGATAGGGCTTCTGCGACCGTAGTGAAATTGGCAAATGGGATCATGGTGAGACTCCCCGATTTTATTGCGCTCGCGATTGGGCTGTTAGCAGCCGCCTGAACAACTATCATCTTTGGGAGTCGATCGATAAGGCCTGCTGCGTGCAGCTCGCGGAAGCCTTTGAAGATTCCTCGGATATGTCCGCAGGCACTGGTAGGTACAGCGATGTAGTCTGGCACTTCTCCGCCTAGTTGTTCGAAAAGCTCAAAGGCTTCGGTCTTGTAGCCTTCAACACGTATGGGGTTATTGCCCGATGTTACGCGGATACCATGTCTAGAAGCAAGCATAAGGACTTTCTCTTTCATATCACTATAATTTGTGCCATGAACACGGAAAACAGTGGCCCCATGAATCGCCATGGCCAGGGTTTTTTCTTGCGGTACAAATTCAGGCAAGAATACAATTACCTTTAGGCCAGCTCGTGTGCCGTAGGCTGCCGTGGACTGTCCCATATTTCCTGTCGAAATGGTCATCATTACTCGCTCTTTCTGTTCTATAGCCATAATAGCAGAAGCAAGCGAGCCTCGATCCTTGAAGCTCCATGTTGGA
The DNA here is from genome assembly GCA_012516755.1 of Treponema sp. GTDB lineage: Bacteria > Spirochaetota > Spirochaetia > Treponematales > Rectinemataceae > Rectinema. Next base: position 5,490 of record JAAYWE010000057.1, on the reverse strand, counting down.
TTTACGGTTTCGTTTTTGAGAAGAAGCTTATCTAGCCCCGTCCATGTTGAAAGTGCGGTACCTGCCGAGACAAGCGGTGTCATGCCTTCGCCGAGGGATAGCTCAGGATAGGTTTCTTGAAAAGGCAGAAAATCGGCGTAACGCTGCCAGATTGAGGCGTCAGAAGCGGCTGCATTTTCATTCTGGGTGCGAATCAATGTGCCTCGAGCCATAGGCTCTCCTAGCGTGCCCGCTTTGCGTTTTGAGCTAGCATAAATACGGTCACATATACCAGTCGATGTCGAGAGTGGCCGAGCATGTTCAATATTAGGGATAACCACTTCGAGCGATTCGCCATTTTCGGCAAATTCATTCAGCTGTTGGAAAGGATAGCTAGCCCCGGATAGAGTCGAGATTAGATGTGGTTTCAGCATTGATCCTCCTTTGAAGGGTGCACTATAGAGTATAGCTAAATCCTTGATTAGTGCTACGAACCTTGTGTAAGATAATAAAGCAGAAATGCGGCAAAGAGAGCAAATAAGAAATAAATAAGTCGAAGGAAATAATATTGATCTTCCTTAGTTGTATTTAGCTATAAGTGAGGAGATTTCTTACTATCAGCCTAACCCATACACAAGGTTCGTATCAGTAAAAAAGATTAGGCAAGAACTCAGTAAACCATGGAACATAAGTCACAAGAAATAACACTGCAAGCATCGCCGGCCAGAGTGGAAGCATTGCCTTGCTTGCTTTTTCGATTGTTGTTTTGCCAATCATGCAGCCTGTAAAGAGACTTGCTCCGACCGGAGGCGTGGTAAGCCCGATACCCAGGTTGAGCATGAGCACTATGCCAAAGGTTATCTCGCTCATTCCAGCTGCCTTGACAACAGGCAGCAATACGGGCGTCACAATTACGATAAGTGGCGCCACGTCCATCACCATGCCTAACAAAAGAAGAAGGACATCGACGAGCAGAAGTATTAGGAAGCGATTATTTGTCAGACTCAGGAAGAAATTCATTACAGCAAGAGGTATCTGTAGGTAGGTCATCATCCAACCAAAGGCCGAAGCGCAACCTATGAGGAAAAAAACAACAGAGGTTGTTTTGACCGAATCCATGAAAATTGGCCACAAATCCTTCAGCTTGAGTTCCTTGAAGATAAAGAAGCCTAAGAAAGCCGCATACAGAACTGCTACCGCAGATGCTTCGGTTGCAGTAAAAATGCCTGCCGCAATTCCCACTATTATAATAGCAGCGCAGAGGAGGGCGAGAATTCCATCTAAGATGATGCGCAGGCTCTCTTTAAGGGGAGGTCGTTTTTCGCATGGATAATTTCGCTTTAGCGCAATAAAATAGCATGCAATGGCAAGCGCAATGCCCAACAGCATTCCTGGAATATAACCGGCTAAGAAGAGTCTCCCAACAGAGACTCCACCTGCTACCATTGCATATATCACCATATTATGGGAAGGTGGAATGATTATGCCCTGGCTTGCCGAAGCCACTGTAAGCGCTACCGCGAAGTCCTTATCATAGCCTTTTTCCACCATCATCGGTATTATCATTGGTCCGGTTGAGGATACATCGGCCACTGCCGATCCAGAAACTCCACCGAAAAACATCGAATCGATACAGTTGACTATGGCAAGACCACCAGGCAAAGGGCCTACGATTACATAGGCCAAATCCACCATTCGCTTGGCTACTCCTCCGTTGGCCATCAATGCTCCGGCCAGGATAAAAAGAGGAATCGCAAGAAGGGGAAACGATTGCATGCCTGCGGCTACGCGCTGAGCTATAATAGCCGGCTGCAGACCTGCGGCAAATGCAGAAAGCAGGGATGAAATGCCCAAACCGAAAGAAATTGGTACACCAAGCAAGATAAGGATTATAAAGGATCCCAACAGCACAGATTCAGCGAGCATCTTCGCCTCCGTTTTTGGTTTCTTGTTGGCTAGATATTGCATTTGCTCCGCTTGCCTTCTTTACAATCTTGAGAATAGAAAAGAGAATCATCATGGCAGCCGAGATCGGGATGACCAGGTATGTAATACCAATAGAAAGTCGAATGGTGGATAATTGGCTCGTCCACATTGCGTTTACAAGTTCAATACCTTGCTTGAATAAGAAATAGGAGAAATAGATCACTGCTCCATCGATCAATATCTCTAAAATCAATCCAAAACGAGCAGGCAGGTGTTTGGTGAGCAATTCAAGTCTCATGTGGTCGCCAGTCCATACTGCGCAGGCGGCACCGAGGAGCCCCATCCACATCATTATGGTTACCGAGAATTCCTCAGCCCAATAGGGACTTTTATGCAATACATAACGATCGAAGACCTGCCAGCACACCACAATGGTCACTATCCCCATTAAAATGGCAATAAATCCAGTTAATATCCGTTCTAATCTATCGACAATGTGCCAAAGGTCTTTTCGCATATCGCCTTCCTGATGATCCTGCATTAGAACAATCCTTTCTAGTTTTGAAAATGGGCGGTAGAATATCTGCCGCCCATTTTTTTCCTGTCATGATAGACAGGAAGTATTTAGCATCTAAGCAACAGCGCCATCTATTTTGTATTGACTATAGCGTCTATCAAATCTTTTCCTACGATCGGCTCAAACTCCTTCCACACTCCGGCGCATGCTTTTTGGAATTCGGTGATGTCCTTGACTTCATTGAAGATCATGCCTTTGGCTTTTAGTTCAGCGACAGTCTTATCGATCATTTCGCCCCAGAGCTGATTGTGCTTTTGCATGGCTTCGAAAGCTGTCTCTTCGATCATAGTCTGGATGTTCTTGGGTAGACCATCGAAGAGTTTTTTATTCATTATGAGGATATCGGGAATAGAAGAATGGCGCGTATAAGAGAAATATTTAGCAACTTCCTGCATGTTGAAGGATAGCACTGTGGGCTCATTGTTTTCCCAGCCATCAATGACATTTGTCTGCAGCGCGCTGTAGACTTCAGATTGACCCATTGGAACGGCTGTTGCACCCAATGCGTTTATTGTATCGATAAGGGGCTTGGACTGCATGACGCGAATCTTTAGGCCTTTGAGATCGGCAGGGGTGTAGATGGGCTTCTTTGCAGTAATAGATCTAAAACCTGCATCCATAAAGACTAGCCCCTTGAAGCCTGCCTTATCGAGATCATTCATCAATCTCTTGCCAACTTGTCCTTGCAACACTTTATGCTGATGATCCAGGTCTCTCCAGATTAGAGGCAGAGAGACAACCTGAAGTGTTGGGGCATATTGTCCAAGTGGGCCTGATGAGACCTTGGAAAATTCCAACGATCCAATCTTTATAGCCTGAATGTAATCCGCTTCTTGACCCAACTGGCCGGCAGGAAAGAGAGTGACTTTGATATCACCATTGCTCTTTCGTGCTAATTCGTCAGCAAAGAAAACCAGAGCCTGATGAACCGGATGTGAGTCGGGCAGTACTGACGCAAGCTTCCAGTTGTATTTTGGAGCGGCAATAGCGAAACTTGCCGTAATGAGCAAAAGCGCTGCCAGAGCGATTAGTTTTTTCTTCATAACAAACCCCCTATAATTGATCTTTATGCTTATTCAGCCCTTAGGTCGGTCTTAAGGCGACTAAGGCCAAACAATATCCCATAGTCTGGAATACATTCTCAGAATGCCGCAAACCATGAGATTCATCTATAGAATTCCACAATATGGAATCCAATTTCATATGATAAATCATCTTTTGAACTTGTCAAGTGTGATTCAAGAGAATCTCGATAAAAAATAAGCGGAATCCATTATTGAATCCCGATCCATTTACAGAGAGTCATGCGGCGAGCACAGCCGACCCAGTTCGATTGCCTGTCATCTTAAGATCATTCAACTTGCGTGGACTCTAGCTCGCATCTATACTAGCAATGAGCTTTGGCTATATTCATCTTATGGAGTCACTTATGAACAGTCTGAAAGGGAAAAAAGCTCTGGTAACTGGAGGAGCATCTGGTATAGGTCGCGCTATTTCTCTGGAATTAAGCAATATGGGGGCTGATCTCATTATTCATTATCACAAGAGCAGAGAGTTGGCCGAAAGCCTAGCAGAGCAAATACGCACTTCCGGTGGCAAGGCAGATGTGGTGCAAGCGGATCTTTCGGAAGAAAAAGGTGTGCAGATCCTAGCGGATTTCATATTTGAGAGATGGAATAATCTCGATGTGCTTATCAACAATGCAGGTGACCTGGTTGGACGCTATAGACTCGAAGATGTTCGGATGGATTTTTACCGAAAAGTCGTGGCAGTAAATCTAGACTCAAATGTCTTGGTCACGCGAGCCATGATACCTTTATTGAAAAGGTCGGGCTGCGCCTCAATAGTGAACCTTGCGTCGCTGGCTGGACGTAAGGGTGGCCATGGTGGTTCGATAGTCTATTCTATGACAAAAGGAGCCATTCTTACCCTTACACGTGCGCTCTCCGTTGAGCTTGCACCCTACGGGATTAGGGTAAATGCTGTGGCACCTGGTTTTATTCTTGGTTCGGCTTTTCATGCCATTCACACAAGCGAAGAATCCAAGCAGGCAACGATACGAGATATACCGTTAAAGAGGGCTGGTACATGCGAGGATGTCGCTCGTGCGGTGGCTTTTCTTGCCAGTGAATACGATGGATTCATTACCGGCGCCACATTAGATATCAACGGTGGTGTCTATATGGCATGAGAGCTTCCGTATTTTTCGATGCACGCGAAAAATAAAAAATTATTTATGGGCTCGATCTTAATACTCCACTAGATAAGACTCTTGCGAAACACCACGTCTGTAGGCACCATTACTTTAACCCCGAGCTCACGAAAATCCGCAGCTCGCGATGATGCCAGAGATAGCGCAACTGAGCCCATTACTGCCCTCGGAATTCTTATTGTGCTCAATGGAGGTGTCATATATGCCGATACGGGTTGATCATTGCAGCTGATAACTTTTATATCCTGCGGAATCGAAAGATTCGCTTCACAAATTGCCTTATAGACACCTAGAGCCATATTATCGCTGGCAACAAATATAGCCTCTGGTTTGGTTGTGCCGGATAAAAGCTCCTTAGTGAATTGATACGCATTTTCAGGGGTATATGGCCCGTAAGCTCTAAAGATTTCCTTTCTATAGATACCCAGTTTCCCAAATTCCTCTATATATTGTGCGCTTCTAGGGTCGATTATTTCTTTCCCCTTGAGAGGAGAGATTTCTTTGCCTCCGATGTAACCAATACGCGAAATACCCAGCTCAGCAAATCTCTTTGCGATTGTTTCGATAGATTTTCCGAAATCTGCACATACAACATCTATGTTTTTCAAATCAGGATCGAAGTCGATGCATACAGCGTTCTTTTCTTTCTTTAGTAAATTTAGCAATGGTATATCGCAGCCACCCTCGCTGCCGATAATGATCGTTGCCGATCTATCAAAAGAGAGCAATGCAAGGTCATTTCTATTACTATAGTAAATGTCATCTATTCGTATTGCTCGTCTTGCCGCCGCCATTT
>JAAYWE010000349.1 GCA_012516755.1 Treponema sp. | reverse complement strand
TTGCTCACCGGATAAATTTAGAAATTGATAATTCTCTTGACAATTTTGAAATAAGCAATATACTTAGGCCGTGGTAAAAATTTACTACAGAAAACAAGGAGGAAGTATATGTTCGGAGATGACTTGAAATCTCTTAGGTTCTCCGTAGGGCTAACCTTAAGAGATTTTTGTAGACAAAGCGGTGAAGACCCAAGTAATTGGAGTAAGATTGAAAGAGGTTTGTTACCTCCGCCAACCGATCATGAAAGACTCACAAAAATCGCTAAATGTCTCAAATTATCTGAAGACAGGATTGAAGATTTCATTGCAAAAGCCGAAATTGCAGCAGGAAATATTCCAAAGTTCGTTATGACGAATGAGATACTGCTGGATCAGCTCCCTGCGTTTCTAAGAACCATTGACAATGTAATGCCCTCTGAAGATGATTTTATAAGGCTCATAAAACTATTACAGGCATCAGAGGATGTTGCCAATGGATGATTTCTGTCCCCCATTTCTCGAAATATCCGAGATAAAGAAAAAAGTCGAAGATTTCAGGTCAAGATTCCCCAGATGCAATAAATTTCCTATAGACATGGAAGCGCTACTTGAGCAGGATCTTCAAATTTCGATCCAGCCAATAAAACGCTTGCGAAGTGCTATTTTAACAGATTCATTCATTTCAAGTGATTTTAGGACATTATATGTCGATGAATACGAATATATGAATGATTATTTCGAGAACAAGCTTAGATTCTCATTTGCCCATGAGATAAGCCATTTGGTGCTCCATGCGGAATTGTATAGGCATCAAGGTTTCAATGATATTGAATCATATATCGCTTTTCAGATGACTAAATCGGAAAAGGCTTATTCGCGGTATGAAAAACAAGCAAATATGTTTGCTGTGAATCTGCTCATACCAACTAATGAATTGATAAAAGTCTTAGCTCAGAAAAAGAATCGCCTCAAATCTAGCAGCGATCCTCTGATTCGAATAAGATCTGAAGAATATCTCAATGATCTGGTGAAAAGAGAGGCGGCTGACTACTTTGGAGTTTCCGATGATCAAACATTATCATATTTCATTGCCAATGAAAAAATCATTTTCTAATCAATAAGAGCAAAATATAATTAACTCTGTCCGTCAGCCGATTCGATGCGGTCGGGATACCGAGGGTTCTCAGACATAATTCTTATCTTTCTGTTGATAGGATCAAACTCGACGCGTTTCACATAGAGATCATCCATAATGCGAATGAACCAGATCCCTTCTTCATGTATTTCGCATGGTATAAAGACGACAATATCTCCATCGAAAAGCTGAATGCCTTTCATTGAGTCTCCGTACACTGCGCTGTCTCTGCTTTTTCAGTCCGAGGCGTCCGTTCTGAAATAGATTTCGGAAAGCCTTTGTATCTGCCGGGCGAGCGCTGGGCTTAGATCTTCCCTGTTCATGCGCCAACGCCACCAGCCGCTCGTGGTTCCTGGAAAATTCATGCGCGCTTCTGTACCAAGGCCAAGAAAATCCTGCATTGGAGCGATAGCGAGCATAGCCGGGCTTGCCCACACAGT
>JAAYWE010000348.1 GCA_012516755.1 Treponema sp. | reverse complement strand
CAATGCGCCTGCTTGCAGTGCTTTCAGGATAAGGAGACTTGTACTCAAAGGCTTAGTCATCGAAGCAACATCAAAGCGAGTCTCGGCATCGATGGGAGCAATTACCACTTTAGAAGCCTGGTCATGGTTTTCAATAGATTGGGCAGCAGCAGGTTCTTCTCTTGCTGTAAATCCGGAACAATGCGACCAGAAGAGCTTGCCATCCATGGAAACTGCAGCCGCAATGCCTGTACAGAGGCTTTTCGATAGTGCATCTTTTATGAGGTTCTCGAGAGACTCCTCGGTTGGATTATGCCTATGTGAGGAGCCTTTATTTTTGTTGTAGGTCATAAATAAATATGTTAGCATATATCATGAGTAAGTCAAAACAGCAACGGGCTTCAGTTGTGTTAGGTCTTGAAAACTTTCTGGATGATACTCGTCGATATAATAAACGCTATGGATTAGCTACCAATTCTGCGGCAATAACATCCAGTGGCATACCTTCATGGAAAGCTTTCATAGAACATGGAATTATTCCAGCATGTCTCTTTGGACCGGAGCATGGATTCAGAGGCGCTGCGCAGGATGCCGTGGGGCTGGATGATGAGGTCTTCAGGGGAATTCCTGCATATTCTCTATATGGAAAGCGCCTTAGGCCAGAGCCCTGGATGTTGGAATCTTTAGATGCTCTTGTATTCGATATGCAAGATGTTGGCTGTCGGTATTATACATATCTATATACTCTTGCTTATATTATGGAAGTATGTGAAAAAGTGGGGACACCGCTTATTGTGCTCGATAGACCCAATCCTATCGGAGGATCGAAGATCGAAGGTTCTCCTATTTCTAAGGAAGCGGAAAGCTTTGTGGGTGGCTATGGGCTTCCACCGCGCTATGGAATGACAATCGGAGAATTTGCTCTATACCTAAAGGGCGAGTATTATCCCAACTGTGAGCTGGAAATAGTCAAGATGTCGGGCTGGAATTCGCGTATCGCATGGGAAGGGACAAACCTGCCCTGGCCTCTGCCATCACCTAATCTTCCGACTCTCAGCTGTGCCGAATTATATCCCGGTACCTGTCTTGTAGAAGGCACCTGGCTTTCCGAAGGACGGGGAACCTCACGGCCTTTTGAGATCATTGGAGCGCCATTTATCGATGGAGAGGCTCTGAGAGAACAGCTTGCTGCTTTTGAATTGCCTGGTGTGGTGTTCATCTCTCTGTTTTTCTCGCCTTCGGCCTCCAAATACAAAGGAGAGCTTTGTGAGGGTGTCTTGGTTTCGCTTACCGATAGACAAGCTCTGCGGTCGCTCGATACAGGCATAACTCTGGTCCATACAATTCATCGAATGTATCCAGACAAATTTAGATGGCGGGAGGATTGGGATGATAAAAGCCTTAGCTTTTTCGATAAGCTGACGGGTGGAACAACCCTGCGATGTATGATAACAAGCGGAGCACCTCTCGAGGACTGTCTCGAATTTGCGCACAGAGATGAGAGTCAATTTCTGAGGATTAGGGGAAAATATCTTATATATGGCGCCCAGAAGGCCTAAGCTACTCATTTGCTTGGGGTTTTGCTGCTTGTTTGTCCGCTTCAAAGCCCTTGCAGTTGGCCTTTTCCTTACTTCAAGGCGCCTTCCGTCAGACCTGCTATGAATTGCTTGGAAAGAATCAGGAATACGATCAGAATTGGCAAAACCGATATATTGAGGGCTGCAAAGAGCACATCCCATTCCACAGTATATTCGCCAAAAAATGCCTGTAGCCCCAGAGGGACGGTTTTTTTGGCCTTGGAACTCAGAAGGATTAGGGGGAAAAAGAAGTCATTCCATACATCTATAAAGTTGAACATTGCCACAGTTACGAGAGCTGGCTTCAAAAGCGGCAGGTCGATCTGCCAGTATATGCGGAAAGGTCCCGCACCATCCATCTTAGCCGAATCTTCAATATCGTGCGGAAGGTTTTTAAAGAAATTCACAAGCAAAAAAACCGAAAAAGCAATTCCGCTGGCAGTGTATACAACCACTAGACCCGAAAGCTTGTCCAAGAGATGAAGATTGCGCATGATGAGGAAAATTGGGATAATCGCAAGGCGTGTAGGCAGTGCAAGACCAGCTAACATATATAGATATATTCCTCGCTTGAATTTAAAATCGAAACGAGCGATTACATAGGCTGCCATTGAAGACACAATTATGATAGAGACAATCGACAAAGCGGTCACGAGAACGGAATTCTTGAAATAAGTCGCAAAATCAGCACGTTGCCAGGCGGAGACATAGTTCTGCCATCTCCAAACGCTTGGAAGACTAAATGGCTCAAGAAATATCTCTTTTGTAGATTTGAAGCTGGATAGCATCATGATACCGATGGGATATAGATTTGCAAACGCGAGCAGAAGAAGAAAAATCCATGCTAGCGCCTTCTGGAATCCATTAAACTTGAACATCATTGCCCCTTTTCTACGCGTTTTTCAACAATAAAAACGTAGAATATCGAGACTGGTAGCACTATGAGGAATATCAGCGTCACAACGGTTGCCCCAAGTCCCATTCCTACTTGGCTTGCGCCAAGTCCTCCAAAAGCAATTCGGTAGAAAAGAGTTCCGAGAACGTCTGTAGACCCCGCAGGACCTCCCTGTGTGCCTTCCATCGCATATACAATGTCGAAGATATTGAATGTCCAGATAAACTTAAGCATGGATGTAGTTGCGATTATCGGATAGAGATGAGGCAGAATGATACGGCCCGCAATTTGCAGTTCGGAAGCTCCATCTATGCGTGCAGCCTCTATCATTTCTCTGTCTACGCCTAAAATCGCGGCGAGGTATATGAGTATATAGAATCCTAAGCCTCGCCATGCTGTAACAAAGATAATCGTTGGCAGTGCAGTCTTTGTGTCTCCAAGCCATGGTTTTGCCAAGAAGTCCAGGCCAACTAACCTGAAAAGCTGATTTATTAGGCCCCATTGAGGATTGAGCAATAGTCCCCAAAGGAATCCGACCACTACGATTGCAAGTGTATTGGGGAAGAAAAAGACCACCTTGAGCCAGCCTGTTCCTTTGATATTCGCGGAAAGCAGAAATGCAAAGAATAGTCCGGGTACTACAGATAAAATGAGTGACCAAATAAAAAACACTACATTGTGCCATAGCGCATTGTAGAATTCCGATGACATGAACCCAGTGAGTATGTTTTTGTAGTTGGCAAGGCCTATGAATTTCTTTGGGCCAATGCCTGGCCACTCATAGAAACTGAGGCCGAGGCTCGAGAAGAAAGGATAGGCTATAAAAAGCGAATATAGAATAAAGGCAGGTAGAAGCATCCATAGAAAAGAATATTTTCGCACAGCAACCTCGTTTCAGCGCTATACGCAAGCGCCGCGGCTTTTTCCTAGAATAAAGCCGCGGCGCAGTTTTTCATACAGCTGCACTCAATATATACTTAGAAAGATTATTTCTTGAAAGCAGGGTACCATGTCGATACTCCATCCTGCAATCTTTTTGCCAGAGCCTCTGGCGTCATTTGATCAAGATACATCGACTGCATGTCTTTTTCCAGAATGTTGTAGACACTCGGCGTTCCTGCATCAAAGGGTGAGCCCACCCAGTAGCGGTTTTTTGCGGCTATGGTGGTCATTTTTTCATAGCATTTTACCAGTATCGGCTTCGAGGCTGGCATGGTGACGCCGTTTATAGCCGTGATTTCGCCGGTTGTCGAGGAGAATAGCTCACCATAAGCCTTGGTACCAGTATAATTGAGAACTTTCAATGCAGCTTCTTTGTTTTTTGAAGTATTGTTTAGGCCATAAGCGCCATCCATGTATGTATATGCTTTTGCTGGTACTTTCTTATCCTTTGGCGGAATAGGGAAATAATCGAACTTCAAGTCTGGATTCATCTTGAGCCAATTTGTATTGCCCCAGACACCATAGAAGACCATTGCTGCCTGTTCCATGGCAAAAGCTACATCCTGTTCGGCGCTGGTGTTGGCCATAAAATCCTTTTGGTAGTATTTTTTAAGGGCATTGAGGTCTTTGAGCATATTTACATATTCTGGATCTGTAAATTTTGCCTTGCCTACGGTTAGTTTTCCTATCCATTCATCTCCTGGATAGCTCACGCCAACCATGGCGTTTTGCATGGCAAGGATCCACGCTTCTTTGCCGGTAACAAAGAATGGCGTTACACCATTCTTCTTTAGGGTCTCGGCTATCTGGACCATCTCATCCCAGGTTTGTGGCTCCTTGAGTTTGTATTTATCAAAGATTGCCCTATTGTAGAATATTCCAATTATCTGGTTTGCAAAGGGAACGCCCCATACTTTATTATCCGTGCTTATAAAACTCAACGATACATCATCGAAGTTGGATAGATCGACCAGTCCATTTATGGCAGTAAGGTAGCCGTTGTCTAGCAAGGCTTGGGTCCGGGCACCGGGGAGTCTGCGGGTATACATGATATCCGGACCAACTCCGCCCTGCAATGAAACCAATAGCTTAGAATCATATTCGGTAGGTGGGAAAACCTCATATCTGATGGATATTTGCTCACCTTTTGCCTTAAGTGCGGTCTCGACCCCTTTCCATACATCGACATCCTGAGCTCTCCAACCCCAGATGCTTACTGTTTTCTGTTGAGCATACATAGGAGAAAGTATTGCTATAAGCAGCAATACGATTGATAGTTTTTTCGCCATCGACAGCCTCCTTGATGAATATGTCCAGGTCCATTTTCTCTATGGATCCATGGTTTTTTATTAGTATTGATGAATTTATTGCGGTTGTCAATCATAAAATGAAATATTTTTTCTGTTTTTCGACAAATGAGCTTGCAATTCTCTCAAAAATGTGAAAAATAATTTTAACAGAAGAGGCTTGTCCATGGATATAGATTCGGTCGATGAATACCTGGAACGCGCGACTACCGAATCGCGCAATGTGCGTTCTGAACATATCGATGCTCTACCGGTGATAGAGGTCTTGAGGATCATCAACGAAGAAGATAAAGGTGTGCCCTTTGCCGTGGAAAAGGCCTTGCCCAGCATTGCAGCGCTTGTCGAAGATGTCGTAAAGGCCTTCAATAGTGGTGGAAGACTAGTGTATATAGGCGCTGGTACCTCCGGAAGGCTCGGTGTGCTGGATGCCTCAGAATGTCCGCCGACATTTGGAGTTCCGCCAGACATGGTTGTCGGGCTTATAGCCGGAGGAGAGGCTGCTCTCAGAAATTCAATCGAAGGAGCGGAAGATCATCCAGAAAATGGCGAAAAAGCGCTCAGAGATATAAATTTTTCCGAACAGGATGTACTTGTTGGTATTACTGCTTCAGGAGCCGCACCTTATGTACTTGGAGCGATGGAGTACGCGAGGAATTTGGATGCGGTAGTTGCGGCAATTTCTTGCAATAGGCAGTCAAGGACTTTCGATATTGCACGGCATAAGATACTTTTAGAGGTAGGACCTGAAGTCATTACCGGTTCGACCCGGATGAAGGCAGGGACTGCTCAGAAACTTGTGCTCAATATGATCACGACTTCTAGTATGATCCGCATTGGCAAAGTCTACGGCAACCTCATGGTTGACTTGATGCCCGTAAATCGTAAGCTCATAGGGCGATCGAAGCGGCTTATCAGGCAAGCAACCGGTTGTTCCAAGGATGAAGCCGAAGCCGCGTTTCTGGCTTCTGGAGGCAAGCCAAAGATAGCTATACTAATGACCATACTCGGCATTGGCGCAGAACAGGCAGCCGAGCTTATCGAGCACGGCGAAGGGCGGCTTTCTGAGGCAATACGCATTTATTCAGAGAGCAAGGGAGATAGCAAGCAAGAAAACAAAGGGGAAAGAAATGAATCAAGGAGCGCTCGAAACAATAGACGCGGCAATTCCTAATCTTGCGGAAGCGGAGCGAAAGATCGCCGCTTTCATTCAGGAAGCTCCGCAAAAAGCCTTGCATCTCAACATAAGCGAGCTTGCTAGGCAAGCCGGGACAAGTCCCGCGGCTGTAGTGCGCTTTTGTCGTCATATAGGCGTAGGCAAATACAGCGATTTCAAACTATGGCTTGCAAAGGATGTGTACCAAGGTTGGGGCGAAAAATTCTTACCCGATCTGGAGCTGGAATCGCAGACGCCTGGCGCTCGCGCTATTCGCGGTATGACCGAAGCAGTCCGACGTACCATGAATTCTCTTGCTCAGACACTCGATCCGAGGGCGGTGGAAGAAGCGGCGGAGCGAATCAAAGGAGCTAGTATGACCGCTATATTCGGTATTGGAGCTTCGGGATTGGTTGCGGAGGACTTCCATCAAAAGCTTACGCGAATTGGCATACCCAGTTCATATCTATTCGATACTCATGCACAGATTACGGCTTCCTGTTCTCTTCGGCAATCTGATCTGGCTTTCATAATATCATATTCCGGAGAGACCAACGAAATGATAGAAGTAGCGGCTCAATCAAAAGCCAGAGGCTGTTTTCTTATTTCGATGACGATGACCGGCCAAAACAGGCTACGGGATTATTCCGATCTTATCCTTGAAATACCGACGGTAGAGAGGATCTATCGAAGTGCAGCCGAGTTGTCCAGAATTAGTCAACTCGCGGCGATCGATATTCTCTTCAATGTTCTCATTTCTTACGATCTTGACAGCGCAATTTCCTCTTTAGAGCGCTCGATGCAAGCAACGCATCATTTTTGAGCCTGTCTGTGGGGTGCAGCACGACTCCTCTTTGAATTACTGATCCGACAAACGATAAATCTGTTGTGCACTCTATTCCAGACTTGGCTTTGCGGAAAGTCCATTGTTCTGATATCATGAAGCACCGATGATTCGCATACTATTAGAGAACGATGAGTTCATCGTTATAGACAAACCAGCGGGCCTTGCAGCTCAGCCGGGAGAAGGGTTGCGCGATGATGTCATTACAGCTCTTGAGCGCCAGTTCGGATACAGACTGTTTCCCGTCCATAGGCTGGACAAGGATACGGCAGGCTGCATGATGCTCGCAAAAGATGCCAGGGCTGCTAACAAATGGTCGAATTGTATCGCAAGCAGAGAGATAACCAAACGTTATCAAGCCTGGGTTGCCGGGCTGCCTAATCAGGAAAAAGGAACTATAGAGGATGCTCTGCATGTAAAAAGGGGAATTCAGGCCGCATGTACTCTTTGGACCCTGCGTGAGACCTGGTTATTTCCCTTACAAGAGCACTCCAATCGGCGGGCTGATGTGCAAGATGGGGGGCATGTCCACAATAATAGAATAGGGGTTGATCGGTATGAGGCAAATTCCTCAATTGCAGCCGCGGAAGCCAATTTTCTAACACTATCGCTTTTGGATCTAGAGTTAAGCACTGGCCGTATGCACCAGATTAGGCGCCATTTGGCAGGTATTGGTCTGCCAATTATCTGTGACGATAAGTATGGCGATTTTTCGCTCAATAAAGCTCTGCGAAAAAATGGAATAAGACGTCTCATGTTATGGGCATACGAACTCGTGCTGCCTTTGCCATCTCCTGAGTCACCAAATCTGCCAATTTTTGCAGCTGAACCTGCTCATTTCATCTCTCTAAGGCAGACTCTGGAGCGAGAAGGAAGGATACTCGATAAAAGGAATACAGAGCAAAGCGATGAGAAAACCATTTGAGATTTCGACAGGTGCATGGTGGGTGGTTGTCGATGGTCGGACCATTGCCGTGCCTTCATTTCATGAGAGCTGGCTAGCTTCACATCCGGGAATTGCAAGTGGAGCTCTTCATACAATCGATTTTGTGGAAAAAAGTGGCTGGCTATCCGTGACGCTCTACTCCGAGGGGCTAATCGAAGTTATAAGCCGTGATATCCTCGATAATCGCCAGCGCGAGGCTTTGAGGCAGCTCCTCGAAACCAATAGATCCATTATTAGAAAAATGGTGCTTTTTGTTCCGTCTATCGATGGTTGCTTTACCGCAGAAGATTTGCTTTTAGATGACTGGGAGCGACTCTGGAAGGAGATCGAAACCTTTGCCGCAAAGGAGATAAGGCAAAACCTGTCCGAAGAAGGCATGGAAGTAGACACCGGTCAACCATGAGCCAAGAATATTCTCACAATTGCTGCCCAGCGAGGATGGATTGCAGATACGCCGCATTCTTGGGCGCATAACCATTGGAATGATTGTTAAATGCAACAAATGCGGTCTTGCTCTGTTTGGCCATTATACGTATAAGTCGGGCTCTATCCTTCAATTCCTGCTCAGAATAGCAGTATTCGTAGCGACTCTTCGCATTGCCAGACCACCAAAGATCTGTATTTCGACCATGCAGACGGTAATAACAAATGTCCGATGTTATGATAATCGATTCAGGAGGCAGACCAGGCAGATCGGGTCTATCGACTGTTACGAGTCCAACCTTTAGCTTTCGAAGTGTTTCAAAAACTCTGTCTTGATACCAGGTGGCATTCCGGAATTCGACGACCAGAGGAAAGTCCGAGAGCGCTGCGAGCAAGTTAGCAAGATATTTCCTATTTTCTATCGTATAAGAGAATCGATATGGAAGTTGCACAAGGACACATCCCAGTCTCCCCGTCGAAGATAGCGCAGAGACAGCAAGAGAGAATTCATTGGCTTTTGTTTGCCAACTTTCGTCTATCTCATGGGTAAGGCTGCGATGTACTTTTAACGAAATGCGGAAATCGCTGGGGGTTAAGAGCGCCAGCCGTTTGAGCTGAGCGGGATTAGGCATGCGATACCATGTGTTATCCAGCTCTACGAAGGAAAAGACCAGCGAATAGTATCGCAGCATTTCATTCGAAGGCAGATCTGCCGGGTAAAATACGGTTTTCCATTCCTCGTAGGAAAATCCACAGGTACCGATATGAACATTGCCTATATGCATCGATTTTTAGTATAGTAGGTATTGGTTTCTAAATAAAGAACCGATGTGCGGAGGATAATTCATGGTATTTTCAACCCTTGCTAAGATAGTGAGCAGTCTCGTATCGCTATACATGATTCTATGCATAGTTCGAATATTTTTCTCTTGGATACCTTCGCTTACCGATACAAAATGGGGCAGGCTTATTGCTGGTCTAACGGATCCGTATCTCAACCTTTTTCGCGGTTTTTCTCTTTTCCGCACGCCGGCTATCGATTTTAGTCCTATAGTGGCGCTTGCAGTATTATCGGTGCTCAATAATCTTTTTATGACACTTTCTTATGCCGTACGTATAACACTTGGTTTTATTCTAAGCCTTTTGCTGGATGCGGCGTGGTCAGCAATATCTTTTTTATTGGGTTTCTTCCTTGTGATATCGCTTATAAGGATCATAGGTTTCCTTGCGAGGATAGCCGTGCTTCATCCTCTTTGGCAGATTCTGGATGGAATCATCAACCCTCTTCTTTTTAGAGTGAACAAGATTATCTATCGCGGTCGAACGGTACAATATCTACAAGGTCTCATCACGGGTTTTATTGTGGTTCTTATAGTACGCACCCTGGGAGGTTTCCTCGTCAGGCTTCTCACATCCCTTTTGATGTCGCTGCCAATCTAGGAAGAAGGGGCAGCATAGATCGTGGTGTACTTTTAATAGTCTTTCAGATCTTCTATATGGAGAGCAATATAGGCACATAGAAAATTAAAGCCAGGATACGTAAGCCCGGGGTCCAGAAGTCCATCGCTTAGCATGAGGATAGAATTGGTTATTCTAGGGCTTGCGAGAAGTAGCCGCGCAAGAGGAGCAGTATCGGAATCAGGGGCAAATAGAGCATCCACTGCAGAAATCCATACATTCAATCTATCATCTCCGAGATTCAGATCCTTTGAATATGCTATGAGTTGTGCAATGCCATAGGAATTGTCATCTATGAATTCCGAATATAGAAGGTAGAACTCCTTATCGATGCCCAGAATGCCTGATATGCTCAGTACAAGTTCGTCGGATACACTGGCAGGTCTATCCTCGGCTTTAAGACAGGATATCAGTGTAGGAATAGAGTCAATTCTTCCGAAAAGCTCGAGCGCATACGCTCCGGATATTCGAACTCGTGGATTCTCCATAGATCGCATAAGCTGTTCGATTTTGCCAACTGCTTCAAAGGCTTGGAGTCTGGCAAGGGCTATCATAGCCATGCTCTGCAACATATAGTCTGGTCCATCCAGCGACTCGATAAGCGCTGGAATCGCTATTCTGGATCGCTGTTTGCCCAGTATCCGAGCCGCAACATAGGCTGTGGTATAGACATTAGCTTTTACTTCTCGTATCAAGGCGACAATTGTCTCATGATCGAGCTCCGGTATTGATTCGAGGGCGAGGAGAGCTTCGGATCTAACCTCGAAACGTGGCGAATAGAGATACTCCACAAGTTCTTTTTGCGTAAGATTCGATTCCGACTTGCTGAGTTTTTGGATGATGCGCACTTCCTCATGGGCACTTGCGCTCTGGTCGAGTCTCGTCAATAGATCGAAAGCTCGTAGTTCTCGAGGAGAAAGCAAAATAGAGATCGACTGAGTTACCGACTTTGCACCCATGTGTGGTAGATTTCGCATGCTATAGATCACAATAACAAGCCCTACACTGATCGCGGCATAGTAGAGTCTGAAGGCTCCAGCATCAGACAATTCCATATTCGCAAAGACCTCGAGAATTCCGCCCCCAAGGAATGAGCCCAGAGATCCTCCAATCCCATAGGCTAGATTGTAGATTACCGCCAAATCGAGCATTTTTTCTTTTGGCACCAGGCCAAAATAATAGACCTGTGCAGCATTCTCTTCACCAGCAAATCCAAAAGAGGAAAGAAAATGAACTATGGCCAGAAACAATGCTATAACCGATGGTGCGCCCATTAAGGTCGCCGAACCAGGAATAAGGGCGATTGGAAGAAAGGAAACAAATCCGATTGCGCTATAGATTATAAAAAGTGGCTTCGGACCGAGGCGATCTACGACCAGGCGGGTTATGAGCCCCATCGTTATCGAGCCAAGGCTTGCTACGATCGAATATACCATTATCGCATCATCGCCCTGAGCGAAGACTTCTTTTGCATAGACCGGCAGAAATGCGCGCCCCATGCCGGAAAGGAAGGATAGCAACATGAAAGTCAATATAAACGCGCGAAAATCCGGCTGGACAAGAGCCTCTTTTGTGACATCCCAGAGAGATTGCTCATCTTTGCCGGAAAAGGCTTCAGGTTCCGGCGTCTTGAATAATATTGCACAACTGATAAGCCCGGTAATAATTCCAAGGGCTATTGCAATTGTGTAGGTCCATAGCGAGGCTTCTTGGCCAAGCAAAAATGCCAGCACAATGTTGGCCAGAATTGCCGCTACTGAGTTGACGACAGATATGTTGACTAGATATCGCCCTTGATCACTTCGAGGTTTGTCGCCACCTCCGGTGGATAATAGTCCCAACACCGGATTATTTCCGATCAGGGCAATTCCTCTGGATATGTGGAATCCTGCTGTACCCAGAATGAGTATAAGAATCGCAAGACCCATATGCCCCTTCGAGGCGAATAGAGGGGCAAACAGAATTGGTACTAGGGCGATATACCTTATAACCCAGCCCCAGCCGAATACCTTTATTATCGAAGACCTTTTGACCAAACGCTTGCCCAGCGGCAGCATAAAAAAAGTTACATAGGCCAGGGCATTCAAAAGGCCGATGATACTATTCTTAGCACCCAATTTTAGGGCAAATAGCGTGATAATCGATCCAGATACAAACACGAAAGAGAAAGAATTTAAAAAGTTGTAAATATTGAATGTCTTGCGTGCCTTTGCAAGCTTCTGAGCAGAAAGCAGAATGGCCATATTGTCGAATATATACTATAGCAAGAGGATGTGCTACTCGATACTATCTCGGATAGGCGCTTGTTTTGTTATGAATGTTCTCCTCTTTTTGCTTCGTTCCAGAATGCATCCATCATATCCATATTTTCTTGATTCATATCGAGATGCTGCTGCTTCATGCTCTCCTCGACATGACGGAATCGTCGCGAGAATTTACCATTGGTGCGCTGTAGGGCGATCGATGGATCGATGCCGTAAAGCCGGGCTGCATTTATTACGGTAAAAAGAAGATCTCCAAATTCCTCTTCGAGTGCATCCTTGCTCGATCCGCTATCGGTAGCTATGTCAGATGGGCATTCTTCAGATTTCCAGGCCCTGGCTTGCATTAGCTCTCCTAATTCCTCTTCCAGCTTGTTCCAAACATCTCGCTCGTGCTGCCAATCGAAGCCGACTTTTGCCGCTTTTTTCTGAAGTTTATAGGCTTTTTCTAATGGCGGCAGACTACGATGGACTTCGTCGAGGATTGACTCTTTTTTTCTACGGCCTTCGACTTGCTCTTTGATTTCGTTCCATTGCCGCACAACTTGATCCGGACTAAGGACCTCGGACTCACCAAATATGTGAGGATGTCGACGGATCAGTTTGCGGGCTTCATCGCACAAACTATCGGCCACTGAGAAACGTCCTTCTTGCTGACACATGTAGCCTACCATAGTGGCGAGAAGATATAGATCTCCCGTTTCTTCTTTTATATGAAGGCTGTCATCTTCGGTTATGGCCTCCGCAAGCTCGTATGCCTCTT
>JAAYWE010000347.1 GCA_012516755.1 Treponema sp. | reverse complement strand
CCTTGGCAAATATGCGATCATTTCCCATTCGGGCGGATGGAAGACATTATATGGCCATATGTCCGAAATTCTGGTTCAGGAAGGACAGTATGTCTCTCAAGGTCGAACCATAGGTAGAATCGGCACAACCGGGTATAGCACAGGTCCCCATGTGCACTTTGAAGTTATAAAAAATGGGGTTCTGGTCAATCCCTTGAATTACCTACCTTGATCTTCACATGCTCTCGAAAAGAGGCTTATCGAGAATCTGGGAACGTCTTATTTGACGCATATACAAATATCTGATACATTGTTTCATCATGATGATCATAAAGGGAATAGGCGTTTCTCCCGGTGTAGCTATAGCTCCTGCCTTTGTGCATATAGATGATTCTGGCATAATACCTCAGTACCATATAGCCATCGATGATGTGCCAAGCGAAATGGCTCGTTTTCATGAAGCATCGTTGCTAGCCAAAAAGGAAATTGAAGCGCTGAGAGAACTGGCAAAGAATGAAGCAGGCGAAGAACAAGCAGCCATTTTCGATGCGCATATCATGATGCTGGACGATCCAGAGTTTCTTGAACAAATAGAGCGTTCGCTCAAAGAAAAGCAGTTCAACGTGGAAGTGGCGATTCTCTCTTTTGAGAGCGAGATGGTCAATAGGCTTTCTTCATCGCTGGATCCTCTTAAGCAAGAAAAAGTATCCGATATTCATGATGTGGTAAGGCGTTTGCTAGGTCATCTTTTAAAAAAAGAGAGGATTTCGCTTTCCGACATCCAAACCGAGATAATCCTCGTTGCCAAGGACCTCTTGCCATCGGAAATGGTGATGATGTCCCGGAGCATGGTTCGGGGCATAGTAACAGAGACAGGAAGCCGGACGAGCCATGCCGCTATCCTGGCAAGAGCCTTCGAAATACCCGCTGTTCTCGGTGTAGGCCCAGGCTTTATCCTGCAAGTGAGACAAGGTCAATCGGTATATATCGATGGCGATAATGGAACTGTTGTTATCGAGCCCGATGATTCGATTATCCAGAGTGAGAAATCGGCGCGTGCCGCTCGCCTCAATCAGGAAAAAGAGAACAGAGAACTAAGAGATGTTCCGGCTCATACGAAAGATGGCACAAGCATCATGCTCCTAGCTAACATCGGTATGCCTGAAGAAGTTGTAAATGCCATAGAGCATGGCGCCGAGGGGATTGGACTGTTTCGCTCTGAATTCTTCTTTCTTGGTGGGCATATACCGGGAGAAGAAGAGCAGTACAATGCCTATTCGCAAGTGGCAAGATCCATGCATTGCAGGCCTGTTGTTATTCGTACGCTCGACATCGGCGGCGACAAAGTATTGCCGGAACTTGGAGTCATAGGAGAAAAAAATCCCCTGCTGGGCTGGAGAGCTATACGTTTTTGTCTTGAAAAGACAGATCTCTTTAAAACACAGCTTAGAGCAATTCTTCGTGCCTCAGGTCAGGGGAAAGTCAATATCATGTTTCCTATGATTAGCAACATCGATGAACTGATCCGTGCTCAAGCTGTTCTGGCCGAAGCGAAAGAAGAATGCAAATCAAAGGGCTACAAGATAGACGAAGACATAGAGACTGGAATCATGATCGAAGTACCAAGCGCGGCCATCTGTTCTGACGTACTCTCAAGATCTTGTGATTTCTTCTCGATAGGAACAAACGATCTAAGTCAATACACATTGGCTGCCGATAGGGGTAATCAAAAAGTAGCTTATCTGAATAATCCATTCGATATAGCAGTATTGCGCCTTATCAGCATGACGATAGAATCTGGTAAGAATGCAAATATTGGTGTGAGCCTCTGTGGCGAGATGGCAGCTGATCCAGCTAGCGCAGTGCTCCTAGTAGGATTGGGCTTAAGAAGTCTATCCATGTCAGCATCAGCTATCCCTGCAGTCAAAAGAGCGCTGATGTCCATTACAATGGAAGAAGCCTCTTCCCTGGCCCGACAAGCCTTATCTATGAATACAGCATCGCAAGTGAGTGCCTTGCTGAATTCCAGACTCAATCTGTAGTTAGCTCCTATGAGCAAAAAGAAACGGGCCTTAGAGTCGCTCGATACAGACTCTCGGCAAAAAGCCTTCCCATCGCAATCAAAGGATGGAAAAGAGTCTTCTCCAAATATCCGCTACGAGAACCTACCTCTTGTTGTTCTTGCAGGCAGGCCCAATGTCGGTAAATCCACGCTATTCAATAGATTACTCGGCAAGCGCAAGGCAATAACCGATGCACAGCCTGGAGTTACACGAGATCCTATCGAAGAGGAATGCGAGCTATTGAGAACCCGGGAGAAGATATGTTTAGTCGACACCGGAGGTTTCAAGCTAGAGCGTGAGGGCTTGGATGAGCTTGTAGTGGCCAGAGCTCTCGCCTATATTCAGAGAGCGGATCTAGTGATCTTCATTATAGATGTTACGCAGATCACACCGGAAGATGAAGAATTTGCCGTATTTCTAAGGCCCTATGCTAAAAAGCTCTTGCTTGTCGTAAACAAAGCCGATAGTCCCGAGCGCGATGCCCTGGTATGGGAGCATGCCCGCTGGGGTTTCGGGCCGATGTTGTTTATCTCGGCAGAACACAATAGAAACATAGACAAACTTGAAGAAGCCATAACGGCGCGTCTGGATTTCTCGAGCGTTCGGCAAGCGGAAGTAGAAGCAGCCGACATACGCATAGCCATAATGGGTAAGCCAAATACCGGAAAATCGACATTGCTCAATGCGCTGGTCGGCTATGAGCGGAGCATAGTCTCTCCTGAGCCAGGCACAACCCGTGACATTGTGAAAGACCACTTTCAATATGAGGGCAGGGGCTTTGAGGTGCTCGATACCGCAGGAATTCGAAGAAAGAAGAAAGTCACAGACAACATAGAATATTATTCGGTTACTCGCTCCATACGTATCGTGAGCCATGCAGATGTCGTCGTGCTACTCATAGATGCGGAAGAAGGGCTTTCCGACCAGGATAAAAAGATTGCAGCCTTTGCTGTAGAAGCAGGCCGACCGGTGGTGTTTGCGCTGAGCAAATGGGATAAGATGCCGAACATGAAGAATGCGTTCGAAGCTACCCGCGACCGCTTGCGATTTTTTTTCGGACAAATGGCATATGCGCCCATCGTGCCGATTTCCGCTAAAGAAAGGAAGGGGCTCGACAAACTCATGTCGGTGGTGATCTCCTTATATGCTAAGGCAAACAAGGTGATCGAGACTTCGCATCTCAACCAAGCGGTCGCGGAATGGGTCAAGGAAACACCACCTCCAGCAAGCCCAAGCAATCGTTTCAAATTGCGCTACGCGGTGCAGAGTTCCGTAAATCCGCAGCGTTTTATCTTTTTTGTAACTCGGCCAGAAGCGGTACCGGAATCCTATAAGAGTTTTCTCAAAAACAAGATAAGGCTCGATTTTGGTCTTGATGGTGTTCCAATTCAGCTGGAGCTTCGTGCTTCACGCAGGAACAGACAGCGGAGCTGATCGATGATATACCTGAGCATCGGACAGTTGGAAAAGATGTTGTCGGTACCAGCATCCACTTTGCGATTCTGGGAGCAAGAAGTGCCTTTTCTGATGCCCAGTAGAACAAAATCCGGCCGCAGATGCTACTCGCTCTCCGAAGTAGTGCTCATTGCAAGGCTCAAGCATCTGGCGCTGGATAGGGGACTTGGGCTTAGTTACACACAGAGAATACTAGAGTACGAGCTTCTCTATCAGGATCAAGAGCTGAGAGCAAACATCAAGCAGTTAAGAGAAGAGTTGTTTCGCCTTTTGTTGGAATGCGATCGATGGAAAGTCTCATTCAAAGGGCTGCTGTCTGTTTCTGCTTTAGAGAATTCGACAAAGGAGAATTCGGAAAAGGAGTTATTGAATGGAAGAAGCGATAAAGAATCTGATGGATTTCGTTGATGCATCGCCCACGCCTTTTCAAGCCATAGATAACCTTATAGGTATTCTTGAAGCGCATGGAGCTATCAAACTGGATGAGAGGGAACTATGGCAGCTAGAGCCAGGTGTTTCCTACTATATAGTTCGAGGAGGTAGCTCTCTAGTCACCTTCAGAATGGGTCTGAAACCACCTTCTGAATGCGGCTTTCTTCTCGCTGGAGCTCATACCGACAGCCCTGGCCTTAAGATTCGTCCGGAAAAGGAACTCCAATCTCGCGGCTATCTAAGGCTTGCGCTCGAATCCTATGGATCACCAATTCTGTCAGGTTGGCTCGATAGACCGCTTGGACTAGCTGGTGCTCTAGCAATACAAGAGAATCAAGAGATACACCAGCGTTTATATATCAGTCATGAGCCTATAGCAGTCATCCCAAATCTTGCTATCCATTTGAATCGCGATATCAACAAGGGTTTTGAATACAACCTGCATCAGCAGTTACCTGCTCTCTTTGGGCTTACGAGCCACAAGCAAAAAGAGCCCGAAGCAGCCAGTGAATTCGGAAAAACAAAAGAAATCTCTGGAGCTTTTGATTCCGAAATTTTGGTGCGCATTTCTCAAGAGCTCGATGTAGACCCTAAGGCAATAATCTCATCCGATCTGAGGCTCTATGACCCGGAACCTACTCGCATTTTCGATAATTCGCTCATCAATGCGCCAAGATTGGATGATCTTGCTGGCTGTGCTGCATTGATAGAAGCATTTATCAGTTTGCATGCTCAGGCTTCGACACAAGTCGCATGTTTTTTTGACGCTGAAGAAATAGGATCAATGACCACCGGAGGAGCTCAATCCTCATATTTGCGCGATATTCTTGCCAGAATTACGCTTGCCTCGCGTAGTCTTGGCCAGGATTTTTATAGAGCGCTAGCTTGTTCAGCTTGCGTATCTATAGATGGAGCGCAAGCATGGCATCCTGGGTATCCAGATAAATTCGACGACTTTTATACGCCGCTTTTAGGCAGGGGTATTGCATTAAAATCCAATGCAAACATGAATTATGCAACCGATTTTACTTCTCAGCAAATTGGTATTAGAGTAGCTAGCAAAGCAGATATAAAACCCCAAATCTATATGGCCCGTGCCGATATTCAACCCGGAAAGACGATAGGTCCCATCACGGCAAGCAGGACAGGCATCCCTACAGTGGACGTAGGCCATCCTCTATTGGCCATGCATGCCATAAGAGAGACCATTGCTGCCTCGGACCACTTAGACATGATTGCTTTTCTTCGGGCATTCTATTCATAGCTCGCGGCTCCATAGATTCCATAGATTCCATGGATTTTTAAGCATAAAAAGGCCCTCCCAAAAGATGAAAAAAGGCCGCCCTTTCGGGCGGCCTAATTCTTTAGCCTAAGCTCTTACTTAGGAAGTGGTTGGTAGGTCTTTTTCGGATCCCATGCCCCCTGGCGCACTTCTCCCTTTATGCTCGGGATTGTAAGCACCTGATCGGGGAATATGAGATTTGGATTAGAAGGATCTTTGAAGGTCTTTTTATTCGCCTCATACAGTACCGGCCACTTGTATGGATTATTATAGACGAATTGATACTCGGCAATTCTCCAGAGGCAGTCTCTGCGTTCTGGGATGAGCCTTACCTTATATGTTGCTGGCAGAGGAGCAAATTCGCCAATTTCCATAAGAGTCCAATAAGCCTGTGCAGCGAGATCCTTTGCACGCACATAATCGAGAGCATTGAATGCGGTTTGAGCATCGGCCAGCAGATTTCCACCCTCTTTGAAGAGATCCGGGTAGTTGTTAGCGGCATTCTTAGAGGCCGCCCAATCATAGCGGCTCCTTGCATCAGAGATGGCTACTTCCGCATATTTCTTATTCTGAGCTATAAGTGCCTGGGCTTCCTTTTCAGCTTCCTCTTTGGCCTTTGCTTCAGCAGCAAGCCGTGCCTTTTCGGCACGATCAGCGGTTACCCTGGCCTCAAATTCGGAAGAGAGCGTTGATAACACCTCATTGGCTAGCTGAGTAGCGGCGGCATATTTTTCTATTTGATAGGCTTTTTGTGCTGCTTCCATCGCAGAATGTGCGGAATTGTATACTTCAGGATAATCGGCTTTGATGTCGTTTAGATCGGCCCATTCTATGCGATCTTGGGCCTTTGGCATGACCTCGTCGGCTATCGCTTTGTCAGCAGCAAGTTGTACTTCGGCTTCTCTCAGCGCGTTCACCTCAGCCATCAGATCATCGGAAATGATACGGACAACATCATTGGCAAGCGCTATGGAGGCGTCATAAGCTTTCTCACTATAGGCTTTGTCTGCCGCTTGCATGGAAGTGTCTGCAT
>JAAYWE010000346.1 GCA_012516755.1 Treponema sp. | reverse complement strand
TGCGTGCCAGATTCGCTGCGCATAGAATTCGCATTCTACGTTGTGAAAGAATACCGCGGTCTTAAGATCTGGCCGGCAGGCCTTGGCATCGGAAAGGAGCCTTCCGTAGACCGACTGATCCAGAAAGACAAAATCATAGCCATGCAAAATCCTGCGAAATTGTATCGCTTCTTTTCTTCCATAGGGGAAGAACCAGCCCTGCAATGCATCGAATAGAACAGACCGACGACTTTTTGTTCGCTCACAGAATTCATCGAGATAGAGCTCATCTATTGAATTTAGAAAATATCTCCTGAGCATGCAAAGAAGCGAACTCGACACATGATCTGCTCCTCCTCTGATTAGCCGGACTCTTTCGCCACGAACATATAGAGCGCGAGGTTCATTTCTTTCAATAGCATTTCTATTAAAGGTCATGACCGATTACCTTGCGAATAGGGTAAGATGCGATTACCCGTAGAATTATCATCGCAAACACAGCCTGCCGATGTAAAGGAGAAATATTTAGGCCAAAAGCCCTTCGCAAGGGCCCTTTGTTTTTTGTAAGAAAATACCAGTTGTTTTCCAAAGCGGATTTGAAGTATCGCAGTTTTCTTATCAAGAAATTGCTCGAGCCATCATGGGCTCCGCCCTTAGCAATCGACCGCGGAAGATTGGCCTGAACAGCGCGCGGTTCGTATATAATCCTTGCGCCTGCGTCGTGCGTTCGGATTAGAAAATCCGTCTCTTCTCGATAGCAATTTCCACTATAATGCTCATCAAAGCGAGTCTTTTCCGCCAACTCGCGATAGATGAGAAAAGAGGCATGAACAAAAGGCACTTCAACCGGCTGCGGCGTTCTTGCATTAAAGTGAGCTTCGAGGCTTACGGGAGAGATGAGTCTCTTATGGATTTCAGCCTTATACAAACTCTCTGACTGACCCATCTCCCTAGAAATCTCCTCAAGTATAGAAGAAAGATCTTTATCATTGGTCAGTCTTGTGAGATAGGGCGCACAGGCGCCGACTATCGAAGCATCATATTCGTGTAGAGTCGAAATGAGTCGTCTC
Organism: Treponema sp.; assembly: GCA_012516755.1. Lineage (GTDB taxonomy): Bacteria > Spirochaetota > Spirochaetia > Treponematales > Rectinemataceae > Rectinema. The sequence goes on along the minus strand of JAAYWE010000346.1, from coordinate 6,660 downwards.
AAAGATCCGGGCAAAAGAACCGAATCGTCATCTCCAAAATATACATATTGCCCTTTGGCATGTGATATACCAAGGTTTTTTGCATGGGGCTGCTTTCGGTTTGTATCTGTCCTGATATAGCGGATTCTTGGATCATCCGCTGCAAGGCTTTCAACCCCCTCACGAGTAGTATCCGGGGAACAGTCATCCACCACGATAATTTCCTTGGTCTCCGGCTGCAGGTATGTGGGAAGGGTAAGAGATAGGAGGTAAGCCCGTTTATATGTGGGTATTATGACGGAAATGCATGGTTCAATCATGGTATGCTTCCAGAATCTCTATCAGCTTCTGCGACCATGTTGAAATTCCACATCCGTGCCCACTACCGGCAATCCCGAAGAGAGGGCTTCCAGCGTGACCATTTCGAAGCCTTCGTATATCGAAGGAAAATACATGACATCACAAGAACGATATAGATCGGGTAATTCAGCAAAGCTCACGCCCTTGCGAATAGTAACATTTTGTTTAGAGGCAAACTTTTCTGTATTGAAGGATGAAGGAGTTGCGATTATGAATTCCCAGTTCTTTGCGGTTTGTCGCGCTTTTTCAATAGTCGCGCCGAGCCTGTCCAGGCCTTTGAGATATGTAAGCGATCCAATAAAGAGAATCCTCAGCGCAATCCGAGATTGTCTCGAAGATTGTTGTTTGTGGGATTCTAGATCAGGCTGGAAATGTTCTGTATCCACGGAATTTGGGAGTTTTTTGAACTTGCTGGATGAAAGGCGATAATAGCGCTGCCACTCCCTCTGCGAATGTTCTGATACCGCTAAGATGATATGCGAGCGATGCCCGGCAATCATTTCGGCAATCTCATCGGGTCCATACAAGAAAATCTTCAAACTTCCGATGAGCCTTGTAATCCTGCTGGTTTTATGACCATCGATCTGCGCCCTGCGCTCAGATAAGCTCGACGGCTGTTGTTCCGAGCGCACTCTGTACTGTGCCAAGCGTGCACCTCGAATATATCTATGGCAAAAAAGAATATCTGATTTTGCAAAAAAGGCGGAATAGCCATTATTTATTATGAAAGAACCCGACCGATGCTCTCTATTAGCAAGTATGGACAATCCAAAGGATTGCGCCAAAAAATCTAATGGTCCTGTCTTGAAAAACGAGAAGAATCGACCGATATTGCTGCCAGACAAGTCTTTTTGATCAATTATGTCGACTCGAAAGCCATGTTCCGAAAGCGCACGATATGCATATAGCATAACTCGCTCTACTCCTCCCGCGTCGGAGAGCCCATTTGGAGAGATGATTCTTATCTTTCGAGACCTAAGTCCGTGAGCGGATTGAAATTTTCCACTATTTTGCTCAAAGTTCAAGGTCTTCCCCATATCTATCCAGTATTCTTATGTCGACCTTTTATGATCAGGATCGCGAAATCATCCTTGACTACGAGAAGAAATATAAAATAGAAAAACGCACTTATAGCAATGGCTAAGATGAGCCTTGCAATAAGCATTACTCCTGACAATTGACTTATGCAATAGGCAACGAGCCCACAGAGCACTCCTCCCGCAAGATAATGGAATAATCTTTTTCGAGCAAAAATCGTAAGAATCGCCTTTCTCCCACAGAAGTATGCATGCGCGACAAGGACCGATGCCTCTCCCGCCAACATGCCCATGGCTGCGCCGGCCTGGCCAAAGGGCTTTACCGTAAAGCACAGCACAAGGCCGGTCACTAATATCCCGATGCTGAAAGAAACCAGCATAGACTTTTCTTTCTGCTGTGGTATCAATATTTGCATCTGAAGCGCATTCGAGAATGCCACTATCGGTATGATCCACGCCGTTATTCGCATCGAAGTTGCTGCAGGTGTAAATTGAGCTCCGGCAAATACTTTTATCAAATCATCGGCAATTGCTACAAGTCCGAAAGCTGCCGGAATTACAAATAATGCTATTGCCGAGAAAGAATTCTGCAAAAGCCTTGTGCTCTCTTCTTTATCCGTTTCTGCAAGCGTCGAAAGGCGGGGCATGAGCACCGTGCTAAGCGTTGCCATAAATGCAATGACAATTCTGGCAATCCGAATAGAGATGCTATAGAATCCTGCCTCCTCAATCCGTGAAAACAAGCTCAAAAACAAGAAATCTAAGTTTGTATAGGCTGTTACAAGAAATGAAAAAAGCGTAATCACTAAGATTGAACCAAGATGCTTAAGAGGGGAAAGGTTTTTGAATCCAAGCTTGATATTTTTACGCGCCACAGCATAATTTATTATCATTGTAGCAAATCCAACAGCGAAGAACAAAAACGCATAAACGATATAGTCCGAAGCCTTGCGTACAAAGAGAAAGAGTGAAACCACGAATGGAACCTGGAGAATTGCATTGCGAACGCCGATATATCTGAAGCGTTCCATACCTTGAAATAGCCAATCCATATTCATGGCGGAAGTCATTATAGTCAATCCGAATACTAAAAAAAGATTCCATTCGCTTCTATATTTTGGAATGGCCATTACAGCGATAGAAAAAGCCAATATAGCCAAAAAAGAAGAAGCTATCGAAAGCTGAACAAGCTCCGAAACAGATCTCTCGAGTGCTTTTTTGTCGGATCTACGCTGAGCCACGAGCCTCACGCCGTAGACAGGAAGCCCAATTTGCGCTGCTGCAATGAAATAATTTGTAAATGAGGAAGCAATTCCTGTGCGGCCGAGATTTTCGGGCCCAAGAATTCTCGCTACATAGGGATAGGTGAGAAGGGGAATGAGTATGGTCAAGAAAGTACTAAGAGTCGAAAAAAGAAAATTGCTTATTATCGAAGGCTTAGATTCATGCAACTCAGTACTCATCGATGCCCCGGAGTATTCTGAGCCTCGATAGCTTGTGCTGCTATCCAACTGCTAATAGCCCTAATTCTCTTTTCTGCTGCGGAGAAAACATCCACAAAAGTGGAAGCCAATCGTCTTGGATTGAAATAACTCACACTGCTAACAAGAAGACCTTCCTGAATCTCCTTGAAAGAAAACGCGATTCGAAAATCTCCTTTATCAAAGGCGCGTATAGGGCCTATTCCCATGGGCTGCACATTTTCGATCAGGAAAAAGAAAACATTTTCCTTCTCGAAAAGCGAAATGGAAAACCAGATCGATCCAAAATTGACATCTTTTATATGTACAAAAAGACTCAGCCGCTCAGGAATTTGAGAAAAGAATCTTGGCTGCTGCGGAGTTTTCGATCCCGGAGCATCGACGATATAGACATTATCGAATAAGATAGTGTCCTTGCCTCTTGTTTCAGAATAATACATAATTCCTGATAGAGTATTGATTTGTGCGAGCTTATTAAAAAACATGAGCTTATCATTACCAGAAAAACGGATATCATTGATTAGATATGCGGTCTCATATTTATTTCCATCTTTTCGATCTGCTAGACTTTCCCCCAGGGTCATGGCAATCTGATCGGAGGGCAAAAATCGAGAGGAACCATCCTTTGCATAATCTTCTATAAGAAGATTACTTGCCAGAAGATTCCGCATCTCATCGTTTGTAAGCCCGGGCAAAACATCCTTTAGCGAAGGCTTGCTATCTGCATACACTATCCCAGCTGCAACAAGAATAAGAATTATAAAGAAAAATATTCTGACCTTCGAGAATTTAATATGCACCATCACCTTTGAGCACTACCACAATTGTTTTGAGGAGAATATAGAGATCGAGCCAGAGCGACCAGCTCTGAATATAGTATACATCCAGGGCAACTCTCTGCTCATAGTCGGTCTCGGAACGACCGGATACCTGCCATAAACCCGACAGCCCGGGCTTGACCTTGGAGAGTAGCCAATAGTTGTCCCCATATTTTTCCACTTCGTTATCAATGATGGGTCTGGGACCAACCAGACTGAGATCGCCCTTTAGGATGTTCCATAGTTGCGGCAACTCATCCAGACTTGTCTTTCGCAAAAAAGCACCAACCCGAGTTATACGAGGATCGTTTTTTAGCTTGAAATTAGCTTGCCATTCTGTCTGCAATTCCGGATTGTCCCGCAGCAAGGTTTCAAGCATTTGAGCGGAATTGGTATACATTGAGCGGAATTTCAATATTTCAATCGGCTTGCCGTTTTTGCCTAGCCTATGGTGGCTATAGAATATCGGACCCGGAGAATCGAGCTTAATCAAAAGCGCAATAACGATAAAAAAAGGAGAAAGCAATATCATGCCAATAACACTGAGTACGATATCCAAAAGGCGCTTGATAGCAATATTTCGAGGCTCGAGAAGCTCCTGATCTGTGAATAAGCCCAAGATTCCATTAAGATCCTGGACCGCCATCCACAGGCTCGAGATACCGATGACATCTGGGATAATTAAATAGCGGCGGAATCCCATGGCTTGTCGGACTATGATTTCGGTCAAACGCTTATGTTCCACCCCCGGCATTGCTATAATGGCAGTCTGCACCTCTCCGGAAGACGCAATAAAAGAACCATAGTTAGTACCGGTAACAATGGGAACACCACGATATTCACCGGCAAGGAGAGGGTTGTCATCGAGCAACAGCACTGGAATATAGCCAATCTTGAGATTATCGAGAAGTCGATCGACCACGAGCTTGCCCGTTTTTCCCGCTCCAAATATGACGGCAGGAATTCCCCACAATCTATACCTTACAAGCAACGATTCCGATACAGTCCTGCAATAAAAGAAAAGGGGAATACTGAAGACCCAGGAAAATAAAAACGCCGTCTGATATTGGTCAAATCTTTTGGCTCCAATAAACAAGGACAGGATAATGCCTGCATGAGCAAGGAACGATGCAACAGTAAAACGCCTTAGCTTTTCTGGTGTGGAAAGAGTAATTCCGGGATAGAGATTGAGAAGCGATAACATGACTATAAATGCGGGAAGATAAGGCCAATAAGTGACAAATGATTTAAAATTGATCCCTTCTATATCGATTAGGTTTTCCAGGAAAAAGCCTGAACAAAAACTTGCCATGACTGCAAAAAGATCACCCAGGAGGAGTCCAGCTATCATAAGCAATTTCTTGGTCTTTTGATTAGAAGGGCAATGAGCATGCAAAAGACTTATGATAGGCATTTCCATCAATCATTATTCTACATGTTCCTTGGTATTGTTGCAATAAATGTTGACGCATCTCTCCCTTAACCCTATTCTTTCAAGTAGTTATGAACGAGCTTGAAAAACAACAGAATATATCGCGGCGGTTTGGACTTGGTTACTTTATGCTCTTTGCGATGTACGGGATCTCATCGCCTTATCTGCAGCTAATGGTGCGAAGGCTCGGATATAGTCCTGCTACGGTTGGCTTCTTTCTTGGTTTTTTCGAACTCGTGGGAATTACGGGGCCGATATTCATTGGCCAGATTGCTGACAGGTTTGGAAAGCTCAAGCCTTTTCTATATGCTTCGGCGATAATGATTCTCGTTGGTCTTGCATTGCTAGCTCCTTTTCGACTTCCATTGGTTACCCTCTTGAGTCTTGCCCTGCTCTCCATAGGAATAAAGACCCCGATACCCGTACTGGACACTTCTCTTCTGAGGGCTATTGAGTATAGTGAAGAAAAAGGAGAAAAAGCGCCAAATTATGGCATTATTAGGGCAATTGGCTCGGCTGGTTTCGTTATTACAGCGCTGATAGCTCAGTCTATTCCGGGATTCGATTCTAGCTCGACGGGCACCATGGCGATACCCTTGGGAATTCTTGCGCTTTTGTTCTTGTTCAGTATACCTTCTTTGCCTGAGATTGGTGCTGGGCAGGCACGGAAGGAAAAGATCAAATTCTCGTTCAAGTGGCTCGATGCAACTTATCTAGCGGGGTTGGGTGTCATAGCGCTTGGGCGGCTAGCTATGGCTCCGATCAGCTCTTTTTTTTCGATGTATCTCATGGAGGAACTGAATTGGCATGCCGTGGGTTCCATGTGGGCTCTGTCGGCGGCATGTGAAATTCCATTCATCGTGCTGTCCTGGAAACTCATTCAGGGAAGAAGCCCTATGATGGCAATTGCGATATCTTCCGTTGCCATTGTGGTAAGGCTTCTCATATATGCGCTTTTTCCAACACCTATCGGCGTGATTTTAGGTCAGCTTCTCCATTCGATTTGCTATGGGCTTTTTCAGCCAGCGGCGATTCTATTCATCAATCTGAAGACGCCGCCTTCGGATCGTACTACCGGCATGGCTCTCTATATGGGTGTAGGAATGGGTCTGCCGGCCTTTCTCGGAAGCGCCTTGGGCGGAACCGTGGTCGAAATATTTGGCTACCGCTGGCTATTTGCGAGCTACACGCTGTTTGCGGTGGCAAGCATTTTGCTCTTCTGGAGGTTTAGGAAAGAACTTAAGGCCGTGAGATAGCAATGTATGTTATAGGAGGTTGGTATGGACTTTGTTCGATTGGGGATTCTTTCGGTTTCCAATCATTATAGGCTAAGGGTGCACCATCAACTCTCAGGCTCAAAACTGACAAAGATGTTCGGTATAGCATCGCGAGACCTGGATAAAGCGGGTCAGGCCGCAAGCGAGCTAGGAATTGCTCGTTCGTATGGATCCTACGAGGCTTTGCTTGAGGACCCGGAAATAGATGCGGTCTATATTCCACTGCCCAATCATCTTCATGCCGAATGGATCAAGAAGGCTGCCGAAGCCGGCAAG
>JAAYWE010000345.1 GCA_012516755.1 Treponema sp. | reverse complement strand
TGGCGCCCTAAATATGGTCACCGCAGCCGGCACGGCAACCGTAAATCACATTCCCGCGCTCTTTCTTCCTGGAGATGTCTTTGCCGACCGTCAGCCCGATCCAGTACTTCAACAGCTAGAAGTTCCGCACGATTATACGATAAGCGCAAACGACGCTTTCAAGCCAGTCAGCAGATACTTCGACCGAATTACAAGGCCGGAGCAAATCATGACAGCACTTATTCATGCGATGTCGGTTTTGACCGATCCAGCTCAGGCCGGTGCGGTGACTATAGCGCTTCCTCAGGATGTACAAGGCGAGGCATACGACTACCCTGTGGAATTCTTCGAAAAGCGAGTCCATCATATCGAGCGTCGTCCACCAACTATGGCTCAAGTTTCCCGCATCGTCGATTTAATAAAGGCTGCACAGAAGCCCTATATTATCTGCGGCGGCGGAGTACGCTATTCCGAAGCAGGTCGGGCTTTTGCCGATTTCTGCGAAAAGTTTGGAATGCCTTTCGGCGAGACGCAGGCAGGCAAAGGTTGCATTCCATGGGATCATCCCTGCAACCTATCCGGAATCGGCGTTACGGGAAGCCTTGCCGCCAATAGGCTGGCCAAAGAAGCAGACCTCATAATTGGCGCGGGAACGAGATTTGGAGATTTTACCACTTGTTCGAAGTGGCTCTTCCAGAATCCTTCTGCAAAATTCGTTTCTATCAATGTTTCGCCTTTCGACGCCTACAAGATGAATGCCGAGCCGATCATAGCAGATGCAAAGCTCACATTGCAGGCTGTTGGTCGCAAGCTTGGCACTGCGGCCTATCGAGCACAATGGGGCGAGGCAATCGCCAAAGCTCGAGAAGATTGGAATCGAGAAGTCGATGCTCTCTACAATCAGGAAGACCCAAAGGGCTTGAGTCAAATCCGTGTCATCGGAGAGCTCAACGATGTCCTGCTTCCTAAGAATGCTATAGTTGTTTCCGGCTCTGGCTCGATTCCCAGCGATATGCAGCGTACATGGCGCACTCGCGTAACCGGAACATATCACATGGAATATGGATTCTCGTGCATGGGCTATGAGATAGCAGCAGCTCTAGGCTGTAAACTTGCGGAACCCGAGAGAGAATGTGTCGCCATTGTGGGCGATGGTGCCTATACAATGCTCCACACTGAGCTGCTTACTGCAGTCCAGGAAGGCAAAAAGATTATTGTGGTGGTCTGCGATAACTCGGGTTTCCAGTGCATCGATAACCTTCAGAATAGTCAGGGTATTGTTCATTTCGCGAATGAATGGAAAGCGCGCGACCCAAAGACAGGGCTTCTTACTGGCGAACAAGTACCTGTGGACTTTGCAGAGAACGCAGAGAGTTGGGGTGCGCTTGGCCTTCGGGCTAATAATATCGAAGAATTCAGAAAAGCCATGCGCCGCGCACTTCGTGCCAAAGGCCCTGTGGTTATCCATGCCCGTGTTTCACCTAAATCGATGACACAAGGATATGAGTCATGGTGGCGCGTAGGCACCGCAGAAGTGTCGACCAATCCTGATGTAGTTCGGGCTGCCCAGGAAATGAAGGCGGACCTTGCAAAAGCCCGCAAATTTTAAGCCCTCAGAAGCTCTGAGGAGGAGCAATTATGGAAAAGGACATACGACTGGCCATTGCGCCAATTGGCTGGACAAACGACGATATGCCGGAACTAGGCGGTGAAATTCCCTTCGAGCAGTGTATTTCCGAAATGGCGCTCGCGGGATTCGAAGGCAGCGAAGTCGGCAATAAATATCCGCGCGACCCCGAGAGACTCAACAAGGCTCTTAAGCTACGGGGGCTTACAATCTGCAATGCGTGGTTTTCTTCATTTCTGACGACAAAATCCCTTGTGGAAGTCGAAAAGGATTTTGTACAACAGTGCGATTTTCTGTATGCAGTGGGAGCGCGGGTAATCGGTGCTGCAGAACAAGGTAATTCCATTCAAGGCAAACCGCTTCCGATATTCGATGCTAAGCCCAGATTCACAAATGAAGAATGGAAGCGCCTTACAAAAGGGCTCAACCATCTCGGCGCTCTCGCAAAGAAAAAAGGCATGCAGCTTGTCTATCACCATCACATGGGAACCGGTGTTCAGACCACCGAGGAAATAGACCGCCTAATGGAGATGACCGATCCTGAACTCGTCGGACTTTTGTATGATACGGGGCATCTTGTATTTTCTGGCGAAGATCACCTGGCGATTCTGCATAAATACCTAAAACGAATCAAGCATGTACATCTTAAAAATGTAAGATTCGAAGTGATGGAAAAGGCAGAAAAGGAAAAGTGGAGCTTCCTGCAGGCTGTCCGCAATGGAGTCTTTACGGTACCGGGGGACGGAGGTTTAGACTTTGTACCGGTATTCGATGCACTAAAGAGCGGAGGCTATAAAGGATGGTGGGTCGTGGAGGCCGAGCAAGACCCTGCAAAGGCCAATCCGCTCGAGTATGCACTGATCGCCCGCAAGTATATTAAAGATAAGGCGGGTATATGATACACATCTCAATATGTAGCTTTATACGCATTTGAATGCGTGTTTTCAGGAGGATATCATGGCAAAAGTCAAGGTTGGTGTAGCAGGATATGGTGTGATCGGTCAACGCCTTGCGGATGGAGTTGCGTTGCAGCAAGATATGGAGCTCGTAGGTGTTGCCGATGTTGCGGTGACGCTTTCTGTGCGAGCACTGCGGGAAAAAGGCATGCCCTACAAATTCTTTCTTGCGGCTCCCGAAAAACGCGAGGAATTCGAAAAGGCAAATATTCCCCTTTCAGGAAGCCTTGAGGATCTTATTCAGCAGGTCGATGTCATGCTCGATGCGACAAGCGCGGGCGTTGGAGCCAAGAATCGCCTTCTCTACGAAAAATATGG
>JAAYWE010000344.1 GCA_012516755.1 Treponema sp. | reverse complement strand
TCATCAAAAACATCTCATCGAAGACTTTGCCATGGCGTATATTTTGAAAAGCAGCCAAGAGAACGGGAGCTCCAACAAGCAGATAAGCTGGGACAAGCACTGCGTATTCGGCTATAGAAAAGGGGGTAGCGTGGAGAGCGCCATTGAAAATCGTTCCTATAAGAAAAAGGATTGCCGCAAAGATAATCTTTGTCAGCGTTTTTCTTGAGGTCTTATTCTGCTTGGATTCTTTGAGGTCCTTTGGCGCCAATGATTCTTTTCGCCCTGACTCATGTTCTTTTAGCCCCTCGTACTTCTTGAATGAAGCATTGGGCTTCTCTGACATTTCGCGTTTCTCTCGTTCATTCTGTTCATTCTGTGGTTTCGGTATATCTAGTGCTTTTGACAGCTCTTGCCTTTGATAGATCTCTTGCTGTTTCTCTTCTTTAATGATCAAGCATAGAAGCTCATTCTCCCTGTGTTTGATCATAGAAACCTCTCTTGACCGTAAGACGCTCGATTCCGCAAATTGGGGTTATAATGCATTAGACTTATCTTTACGTACGCTCGATATAATGCTCTTTTGCCTGCTCTATCAGAGCAAGTACATGGTTATCATCAAGGCTATAGAAGACGTTCTTCCCTTCTTTTCTAGTCTTTACAAGGCGCATCGTCCTTAGAAATCGAAGATGATGCGAGACCGCCGGCAAGGTCATATCTAAGAGAAAAGCGAGATCGCAGACACACAATTCGCGCTTCGAAATGAGATAAAGAATCTTAGTCCGCGTTTCATCCGATAGCGCCTTGAATATCTCCGAAACTCCTGCGATATCCATGATCGAATTTCGAAGCTTATCGGCCTCCGCCCCGCAGGTTATGCTGTATTGGCTGCATAGATCATCGGTCATAATCGAACCCTCAACAGATCCCATTGAAAACTGAATTTACGATTGCTCACTTAAGCAACTGTTTAAGTATATTGTAATGCATATAACAGACTTGATCAAGATATAGAGAGATTATTTTTTTCAGAGCCTCATTCGCAAGGATAATGTGCACCTTTCCTATAGTAGAATTTTTCTTAAGTAGAGATTTACATAATTATTTGACAAATTGGCAAAGTGGTACAATAATAAGCTTTAGCCGATATGAAAACCTTTTCAGAAAAGGTTTTCATATCGATGAATCTCGAATAGGCTAAGATCTTATGTTGTTGCTTATACAATAGGTTTTGAGACTGAATAGCCTAGAATAGGAGATTTTATGAGCGACAATAGCTTATTGGTTGAACTCACTGGAATTACCAAGCGATTCCCTGGTGTCTTGGCCCTTGATTCTGTTGATATGAACATTGTGTCTGGCGAAGTCCATGGCTTGGTAGGTGAGAATGGAGCTGGTAAATCAACATTGATAAAGATACTTACTGGAGCATACACGCATGATGAAGGAAAGATAATATTCGATGGAAAACAGTTGACACAATTGACTCCATCTAAAGCAATAGAACTGGGAATAGCCTGCATATACCAGGAACTTGATCTTATACCGCACATGACCGTCGTAGAGAATATTTTCCTTGGTCGTGAATTATATAAGACAAAGGGCTTAAAGATTATTGACCGCAAGCGCATGCTAGAAGAGACAGAATCTCTGCTTAAGAATCTCAAACTGAATTTCGATCCAACAAAGAATACCTGTGATCTTGGCATCGGACATCGCCAAATGGTTGAAATTTGTAAGGCCGTCAACTCCAATGCAAAACTAATAATCATGGATGAACCCACGTCGAGCTTAAGTGAGCATGAAACTGAAGAACTCTTCGAGATTATTGCTCAACTAAAGGAAAAAGGAGTAACTGTTGTTTATATATCGCATCGACTGGATGAGATAAAGCGCATATGTGATCGCATAACTGTTCTGCGCGATGGCAAGAAAGTTGCAGATTTGAATATAAACGATGCTTCAATCGATAATATCATTCATCTAATGGTTGGCCGGGATATTGTCAATAAATATCCAAAAATAAAGAGCAATCGTGGTAAAGAAGCCCTTTCGGTTCAAGGTCTCGAGAGAAAGGGCATATTGCACAATATCTCCTTTAAGGCTTATACAGGCGAAATCCTGGGTATTACTGGATTAGTTGGAGCTGGGCGTACAGAGATGGCTCGGGCTATCATTGGCGCAGACCCAATCGATGCCGGGGTTGTAAAGATATTTGGAGAGGAAATGAATATTCGGTCTCCAAGGGATTCAATAAAGGCTGCCATTGCTTTCTTGCCAGAAGACCGCAGGAATCAAGGCCTTGTTCTCATAAAAGATGTATTATTCAATGTATCTCTCGTAAAATTAAAGCAATACTCGCACAGAGGATTTTTGCAATTAAAGAATATTCATCAAGATGTAGATCAGCTAGTTTCTGAGCTGAAAATTCGCACGCCCAGCGTCAATACAATTGTAGCTGAACTCAGTGGAGGAAATCAGCAAAAAGTAGTCATTGCAAAATGGCTTCTAACCAAGGCTAGGATCTTTATATTTGATGAACCCACACGAGGCATTGATGTCGGGGCCAAAGTGGAAGTCTACAATTTGATAAATGAGCTAATAAAAAATGATGCTGCCATAATTATTATAAGCTCGGAAATGGATGAAGTTATGGAAATGGCAGACCGCATTATTGTAATGCATGAAGGAGAAATAATGGGGGAATTTGCCCACGAGGAAGCAACCCAGGAAAAAATCCTATATCTGGCATCTGGAATCAAAATATCAGCCTAAATTTACTTTATTGAAGGAGCAGCTCTATGTCCCAAGTTAAATTGAGTTCACTCACAATAAAACAAAGTAAAACAAGGGGTAGCCTCTATAATTTAGGAGTTCTTCTGAGTCTGGTTTTGCTAATCATAATCATGTCTATATTATCACCCAGGTTCTTGACAATTAGTAATCTATCCAATGTGGCTTCTCAAGCTTCTGTTAGTGCCATTGTGTCTGTAGGCATGTTTTTGGCAATTCTTACATCCGGCATAGATCTTTCGGTTGGCTCTGTTCTTGCTCTTTCAACAATGGTAATGGGAATTGTCAGCGTTAAATTGAACGTAAATCCCTATCTTTCGATCTTGATATGTCTGGGAACGGGAGCTCTATTGGGACTGATCAATGGACTGCTTCTCACAAAACTGCATCTGCCTCATCCCTTCATATCGACTCTTGGTATGCAGAAGATGGCCAGGGGCATAGCGCTTGTTATCACCGCAGCATCGCCAATCAGCATGTTTCCAGCGCCAATACAATTCTTGGGTAACAATTATATAGGAAGACTTCCAATCAGCATTGTTCTGGTTGTGATGCTCTATATATGTGTACATCTTTTTCTTACAAGAACTGCAACTGGTCGCTATATATATGCGGTAGGCGGTAATAAGGAAGCCAGCAGATTGAGTGGTATCAAGGTGGATTCTGTTCTTAACCTGGTCTATATGATGAGCGGCTTCACCGCTGCACTGGCGGGGATAGTCTTAGTTGGACGAGTCAACGCCGCTTATCCATTGGCAGGTCTCGATTATGAAACAGATGCAATCGCCGCTGTAATAATTGGAGGGGCAAGTTTCTTTGGCGGTATTGGATCCATCGGAAATACAATCGTTGGCGTCCTGATAATTGCGGTGCTGAGAAATGGTCTCAATTTGCTCAATGTCGACTCAAATTACCAAACATTTGCCATTGGTGCGGTCATAATTATTGCTGTTGCAATTGACGTTCTACGACAACGAGTTATGAGCGGCAGCAAGAAATAGTCATCTAAGCAAATCCTAATCTAAATGCAACGAAAAGGAGGTGATAAACGAGAAAGAATAAACAAGAAAGTCGCTCGAACTCAAATTTTATTTAGGAGGTTTCAGAGATGAAAAAGATGAAAAGGTTTGTTTCGATTATTCTGATGGTAGCATTTGTCTTTGCAATAAGTGCACCAGCATTCGCCGCTGACAAACGACTGAAAGTGGGCGTCGTACTTAAAACGCTCAGCAGCCAATACTGGAAAATCGTTGCTGCCGGCGCCAAGACGGCTGCTCAGAATAATAATGTGGATCTCATTCTTCTTGGACCACCAACCGAAGATGCCATTGAACAACAGATTAATATGGTTCAGGATGTTCTATCGCAGAATATTGATGTCTTGGTATTTTCTCCATCTCAGCCTGCCGCATCCGTCAATGTGCTATTGCAGGCAAAGGCTAAGAAAATCCCTGTTATCCTTGTCGACACAGGTATGCCAGAAGGCTTCAATGATTATGCAAGTTTCATCGGTACTGACAACTTGGCCGCTGGAAAAGCTGGTGGAAAAGCCCTTGCATCTCAACTCAAACCAGGCAGCAAAGTCCTGCTTATAGATGGGGCTCCCGGCAATCCTGCATGCAACGATCGTATCAAAGGGGCTGAGGAAGTGCTCAAGGCCTCTGGTATGATTATCGCTGCCAAACAGCCAGCATACAGCGATCGAGAGAAGGGTTATACGGTAACCCAAAATGTTTTGCAAGCCAATCCCGACATCAATGGAGTGTTTTCTGCTAATGATGAAATGGCTCTCGGTGCCCTTCGTGCAATGCAGCAAGCTGGCAAACGTGTCCCCATTATTGGTGTCGATGCTACAGAAGATGCTCTGAAATCTATTCTTGCGGGAGAAATGTATGGTTCCGTAGCCCAGGGGAATTACGATATGGGGCTGCTCGCAATTGAAAAAGCAATAGAGCTTAAAGCGGGTAAGACGATTGAAAAGCGTATCGATTCCGGTGCTACGCTGATAACCAAAGAAAATGCACAGGACCTATTGGATTTCCGCATGTCCATTAAAGATTAGTAGCAATATCTCTATATACGGATAGGTCAAACACCTGCAGGAGGATGTATCTTCTTGCAGGTGTTCCTAATAGGTTTCGAGATATCGGCAATTTGCATGACATTTTGTACGGAGGTAATAGTGTCGAGTATCCTGCGGATTGGTATTGTTGGATTAGGGCGTCTTGGCAAACGACATGCTGAAAATCTCTCTAGGAAAGTCCAGGGAGCTTCCCTTGTCGCTGCCGCAAGCCCTGTTGATTTAGAACGGGAATGGGCTGAAAAGAATTTTGGCATTGCAACTTATGAAAGTCTAGATGAGCTCTTAGACCATAGCGATGCCGAAATAATCTGGCTTGTTACCCCAACTTCTTTGCATGCCGATCAATGCATTCAAGTTCTTGAAGCTGGAAAGCATGTTTTTTGTGAGAAACCATTGGCACTCGATGTTGAATCCTGCGATCGGGTTATTGAAATAGCAAGAGAGCACCCAAAACAGAGAATCATGATAGGATTCATGCGTCGATTTGATCCTGCGTATAGTCAGGTCAAAAGAGAAATTGAGAACTATGGACTTGGAAGAATATTCAGAATTCATAGTGAATCCCATGACCCAATAGATCCTGATGGTTTCTTCTTGAAATTTGCACCTACTTCTGGTGGTATTTTTCTTGATTGCGCTATCCATGATATAGATCTCACTCGCTGGATGCTCGGAGGTCTTGAGCCAAAGCGTGTTACCGCATATGGAACACGAGTAATGTATCCGGGGCTCGAAAGCTGTAATGATGTCGATACCGCCGTCGCTACTGTCGAATTTGAAAAAGATGTATTAGCGACATTTCATGTTTCTCGTACATCGCATAAAGGATACCAAGCAATAATGACGGTAACAGGAACCGAAGGAGCAATAAATTGCGGTTGTGGCCTTGGCGAGCTCCCTCTGTTACGCGAAAAGCATGGAGAGACAAGAATCCAAGGCCAGACAGATTTCTTTTC
>JAAYWE010000343.1 GCA_012516755.1 Treponema sp. | reverse complement strand
GTGTTCATCGGTATGGCAGCAAGATAGTAGCGCAGATATATCATGCGGGCAGACAGACTAATCATCTTGTAATTGGTGCACAGCCGGTAGCTCCTTCGCCGATCCCATGCCCTGCGAATCAAGAGATTCCTCATGAACTCACTAAGGCTGAGATTCGCAACATAGTAGAGGAATTCGGAGATTGTGCCTTGCGTGCTAAAAAGGCGGGGTTCGATGGAGTGGAGGTGCATGGCGCGCATGGCTATCTCATCGCCCAATTCATGTCTGCCTATTCAAATAAGCGGACTGATGAATATGGTGGCTCTCTCCTAAATAGAATTAGATTCCCGCTGGAGATCATATCCAATATACGAGCCAAAGCAGGAAACGATTTCCCGATTATTTTCAGAATCTCCGGAGATGAATTCGTGCCCGGCGGAAGGACAATTGAGGATACAAAGGCCATCGCAGTATTGCTGGAGCAAGCGGGCATAAATGCTATCCATGTTTCCGCGGGTGTCTACGGAAGCATGCAGTTTATCATACCGCCCTCTGCGGTGCGACACGGCTGGATTGCTGATTTTGCCGCTGAGGTCAAGAAGGTCGTTTCTATACCAGTCATCACCGTTGGAAGAATCACCGATCCGATCATGGCTGAGACAATAATCGCTTCCGGAAAGGCTGATTTTGTGTCGATGGGTAGGGCTTCGCTCGCCGATCCTGAGCTTCCGAATAAGACTTCCGCAAAAAAATTCGACGATATCAACTATTGCATTGGGTGCTTGCAGGGCTGCGTCGGTAATCTCTTTAAAGGCAATCCTGGTGGCTGTTTGGTGAATCCTGTAACGGGCAGAGAATCTGAGTTTGCCTTAAGGCCTGTCGACAAGAAGAAAAAGGTATTTGTTGCAGGCGGAGGCCCGGCAGGGATGGAAGCGGCAATAGTAGCTGCACAGCGAGGCCACGAGGTTCATCTCTATGAAAAGAGCGATAGGCTTGGCGGGCAATACTTGATTGGAGCCATACCACCCAATAAAGGCGAAGTGGATATGTTCCTCGCATGGCAGCAGAATCAGCTCAAAAAATATAATGTGAATGTCCACTTCAATACTGAGCTGACGGTCGAGATTGTCGAAAAGGAAGCCCCCGATGCTGTGATTGTGGCGACAGGCGGAGAGCCCATAGTACCGGATATTCCAGGCAAGGACAAACCCAATGTTGTACATGCAAATGATGTGCTGCTTGGAAATGTCAACGTGGGGCATCGGGTTATCGTAATAGGTGGTGGCATGGTGGGTTCCGAAACCGCCGATCATCTCGCGAACCATGGTAAGGAAGTAACGATTGTCGAAATGTTGCCCGATATTGCCATTGACGAAGAAGCAGCCGTCCGTTATTTCTTGATGAAGGACTTGCACGATAATGGCGTTAAGATATTTGTCAATGCGCCGGTAAAAGAGATTCTGGATGATGGAGTAATCTCCGAGATAGATGGCGCGGAAACCAAGATCGGGCCTGCTGACACCATCGTGATGGCTATTGGCGCTAAGTCCGTCAACAATCTGACCAAGGAGCTCGAAGGAGAGGTTCCTTTGGTTTTGACCATTGGGGATGCGCTAAAAGTGCGCAAGGCGCTCGAAGCGGTCGAAGAGGGATACAGGGCGGGCTTGGCGGTATAAAGAGCTTCCTGCTTGTGCAGATCTCGAATTATCTCAGGCTTTGCAATATCGGAAGCTTTGCGGTGTAATTGGCGGGGTTCCATGCCTCCATGATGGATTCCGTATTTGAACATAGGGAGAACCATGCCGCAAAATGAATCATTGTGCAGATTTCCATAGGGGTTTTTGTACTTTGATAGGGTTGTTCTATAGTCTATAAACTGGGAGGACTGCTATGGGCATAATTGATATCTTTTGGATTTTCCTCATGATTTCAACATTGCAGCCGGTATTGCAACGTCGTTATCTCAATTCAATGCGCGCGCATAAAATCGCACAGATTGAAAAAAAGCGCGGTTCCCGTGTCATTCTTCTTGTACATAGGCAGGAAACAATGAGCCTTATGGGATTTCCGCTGATGCGTTACATCGATGTGAATGACTCCGAGGAAGTATTGCGCGCTATTCAGATGACAGATGATGATGTGCCGCTAGACATCATACTGCACACACCAGGCGGACTTGTGTTGGCTGCCCTCCAGATTGCACGCGCAATTCAAGCTCACAAAGGCAAGGTCACTGTCTTTGTTCCCCATTATGCCATGTCAGGCGGTACATTGATTGCACTGGCCGCGGATGAAATTGTTATGTGCAAGCATTCCGTCCTTGGACCAATCGATCCGCAGATAGGGCAATATCCTGCTGCTTCTTTTATCAAGGTAATCGAGCAGAAGCCAATTTCTGAGGTTGAAGATCAGACCCTGATTATGGCGGATATTGGGCGCAAGGCTATTCAGCAACTCGAGACAGCGGCTACCGGCTTATTGAGTAGACACATGGAAGAGGATGCCGCAGCTGCGTTGGCGACAAAACTGGCGACCGGCATGTGGACACATGATTATCCCATATCAGCCGAGGAAGCGCGTTCGCTTGGTCTGCCTATCAGCATCGACATGCCAAATGAAATACTCCAGCTTATGATGCTGTATCCGCAACCGGTAAGACAACAGGGAGGCGTGGAGTATCTTCCGGTTCCCCGTCAGAGCAAGTCTCAAAAATGAGCAACTGAAGGGGATTGTGTTTTGGCAGTTGGGGTATCTCATAATGGGTTAAGAGGTTTGTCAATTATCTCAAGTCAGCCTTACTGCGTGATTTATTGCTTAATATTTCTGTGGCGATTTGGTGCTTTATCATGGCCGACTATTGCTTTTATGGCTATCTGTTGCTCTGGCAGGGTGCTCAATCGCCCTTATAATGCCGAGGAGCCTTAGAGAAAGACTAAAAAGGAACCATGAGAGGCAAAAAATCATCCCAATCCGGGCGGAGTTCAATCCTTCACGCTGCGTTCAAGGCTGCGTTCAAGGCAAGCATACCCGTGCTCTTGGGCTATATTACTTTGGGCATAGCTTTTG
>JAAYWE010000342.1 GCA_012516755.1 Treponema sp. | reverse complement strand
TGGATGATAATTATCGGCCCGCATGCGCCCAAGATCATAGCGAGAAACGGCAACGATCGCCGATGTCCTTGGAGAGAGCATTTTATCGATGAAAAGAAGCTTTTTGTTGGCAATCTTAAGCTGGTCGTAGCCATGCATCGTATAGATTATCGGAATCCGATTATAATTTATGGCGATTCTTGTAAGGGCAGCTGCTTTGCTCGTATGAACATGCAGGATATCGGGCTTCCATTTCATGCAGATATGACGAATTTCTGATAGCGCTAACAGATCGTCCCATGGCGCTATGTTTCGCTTTAGGTGCTTGACCGGCAATTTTTCTATAGCGGCCGGAAGGGAATGCCAGGCGAGCCCTTTCCCTTCGAGGCCGGAAGCAACTGCAACGACATGACCGGACTGGCTCTGTAAGGCTGCAAGTGTTGCGATCATACATTGGGCGCCGCCTGAATCGGAGCGGGTAACTAAATGCAGAACCCTCATCGATTTTCCTTGTCCTCTTGAGATCTTTCCGGCACCTCGAGAATGCATATCCCCAGGAAATATCCCAGTACTGTCAGCCCTCCTGGAGCCATCGCATCAAGAGACATAAAGACAAGATAGGCCAAAAGGGAAACATCGAACATTGTCAGAGGCGGTCGCATTGCCCTTATCCGAGCAAGAAGCAATGTTATGTATCCTGCAAGAGCAATAACACCATTCTCGAAGAACATTGCCAGAAAGCTATTATGAGGACCGAGGCCTGTTTTGGCAAAGGCATCATAGAACGGTGTATCGATCATATAGGAACTCACAAGGCGGATATTGTCCGCTTCCGTAGTAAATCCCCAGCCAATCAAGGGCTGTTCTAGGCCTTTTCTCAAAAATGCTTGCCAAAGATACTGTCGATTTGACAATAGATCGTTTAATTGAGGAATTAATACCATCGAACCGATAAGAATAAAGACAAGAACAAGCGCAAGTTCCAATCTGGCAAATACCATTGCATATTTTGTTTCGGAAAAAAGTACGAAAAAAATCGCCGTAATCATCGCAAAAACAGCGGTCCTAGACCCTTCAAATCCTCCAGGGAAAGACACATCTTGAAGGACCAGTATCAGCACCGAGATAAGAATTGCCAGAGCCTCCAGTCTGCTGTTTTTTATCTTGTTTTGCCATCTATTTGTTCCCGTAAGAATTGCAGCCCATATCCCCGTCATTCCAAATGTATTTATATTGTAGATTATAGGTAATTTTCTGAATCGCATAAGAATAAAAATGATCAACAAATAAGAGAAAGTCACCCAAAAGCCATCCATAAGAGCTCTTTCTATGTCCTTTCTCGAATGAGCGTGGAGCATCGCACTGCAGCCTGCCAGCACAACAGGCCGAGACCCCGACTTAGCAAATGCTACGAAGCTGCCTTTCCCCAAAGCAAACATAATACCATCTTTGGCCGCAATTGCCAGGAAAAAGCCTATCACAAATAGGGCCCATCGATCGCGAATGACAATTTGCCAGTTCAAGATAAGGTACCAAAAGCTTAGAAAAAGAATTACAAAAATCGCGATATTAGTATATCCGCTAAAGCTGAATGCAAGGGCAAAAAGAAATGGCAAAAAACGCAAGCTTGTGGCTAAGAGAAAATCTCTAGTCTTCATTTTGCTTCCTTTTCTCCCCGCAGAATCTTGCGGTAATGTGATCCATATTCGTACGCAACACGTTCAATCGAAAGATATTTTATTCTCTCACCCTCGGCCAGCACCATCTTTTCTCGCAAATCTCGGTTCTCAAGGGAAATTATTTGCGCCACAGCCTGCTCAATATCCCGAGCTTCGAAAAACAAGCCCGCACCATCTACGAGATCGAAAAGACCGCTGGTTTTTCGCACAACCACCGGAAGCCCCGCTGCCATTGCCTCCGCAACCGCCAGGCCAAGTCCCTCTTGCCGCGAAGTCTGTATTTATAAGTGGCATGCAGCGAGAATATTCGGAATATCCTCACGCGAGCCGAGAAATAGACAGCGCTGCTCTAGCCTCATTTTTGCGGCTAGATCTTGAATGTACGATAGC